>JABHUV010000126.1 GCA_018658605.1 Planctomycetaceae bacterium
GGACGATTCGAGTGTTGATATATCCGTCGGACACGTAGACCGTGCCATCTCTGGAAAAACCAACATCCGTTGGGCGGTCGAAATGCAAACGCCCAGTGCCAGCAACTCCGGCGGTCCCAAGTGTTAGAAGCACCTTTCCGGATTGGGGTTGAATTTTAAAGACTTGATGAGAGCCGACATCCGTGAGCCACAGATCACCTTTTTTATCGACCGATAATCCATGAGGCATAATAAATGTGCGGGCACCAAGGGATGAGAGTAGGTTTCCAGTTTCGGAGTCAAAGATGGCGATGGTTCGTCCGCTAATGGTCTCCGCAGGAAATGGGTTGGTCCAAGTACGATCCGATCGGTGGAAGACGTAAACCCGTTGTCCACCAACGGCGACTCCAGTGACTTGCCCTAGTTGAGAATTGTGTGGTAACGCTGGCCAGTTTGGCACTTGGATATAATTGGGTTGTTCGAATTGGCCGAACGCTTGAGCAACGAACAAGGTCGTCAACAGGAAGAACCATTTGGTGTAGGGAATATTATTCATTGATTTGGCTGTTTCGGAGGTTGACGTCCGTTAGGGCATCAATTGGATGAATTGTGAAACCCAAATACACAAAAACGAGACGGCAAAGCAGTATAATAGATATTCCATCTTACGGACTCCTTTTTTGTGGGTAGAAAAGATTGTGGGCGACACAACTCAATGATGATAACCAATCAAGATATGGGAATTTGAACAAAGTTTAGATTATGGACGTTTTTTATACACCCCAATCAAGTTTGCCATGGAGAATGAAAACTCGTTGGTGCTAAGTCCGACAAGTGGTTTTGATCATGCGGGCCGCGAGTGCGGGTTGCGGATTCTGTACTTTGAGTGGTCATAAATTTGTTAGCAGTCCTGTTGACCGCTGTGCTGGCGTGATAGCGCTGTGCAATATAACTCGAATGCGTTTGTGTTGCGTCTTCAATGTGTTGTTTACCAATTTGTTATCGCATAAACTATAAGTAGTAATTTAGTACCCTCTGTTTGCGGTCTTTACATGTCAGCTCCTGATCTCCTCGAAATACTTCAACAACGCCTGCAATCCCCCCTCTCGGATTCTCAGGTGGAATCGCTTGCGGAACTGATCGAAGCGGATCCCAAGAAGTTCGATCCCGTAATGGACGAAATCCGAACACAGGGCATTGAAATCATTCCGATTTCTCTTAGCCCAGAGGACGAACTAGAGGAGTTGGTGGAATGGTTGACACAGTTGGCGTCAACGCGCAATGTAGGGCGAGGGTTCAATACCGTAATCGCCAGCACAGCTGCCATCCTGCTGATCGCCGCCATCGGGATTGGCGTGACGTTTTTCTATTCCCCCACCACGAAAGATTCTGCTCAGGTCGCAGATGCCAATAGTCGTGATGTCACCACAAATTCTCCAGATTCGACAGTTCCGGATGACCCTATTGACCCGACAGGCGCTGAATCAATATCCGAGCCCGCTAATTCGTCGTCAGAAGATGCGAGTGATTCCACGGGTTCCAATTCAGTAGTTCAAGAAAACACTGGGTTAGTTTTGCCCGAACTTCCCTTAACGCCCCAATGGTTGGCATTTGATGACTCCGCCGCTAGGCTTGACCATTCTTGGGTAAAATCTTTACCTAGCTACATACGCCAACCACTTGAAAAACCGGGTAAACTAACACCTGGTGTTGTAGATGGCGTGACTCAGTATTTTGATCTCGACGGAGAATTTTTGTTGCCGCCGCCGCGTGATGATGGCAGCTCCCTGCGTGTCCGGTTGTCGAACATAGAAAATATGATCATCACCGCTGATAACGGTACACAGAAGATTGAGCTCACGTACGACGGTTATTTTAGTTTGACGCGATATGAGCCTCTTCCCGTTAAGGAATTTGTCCGGAGCTTGGCGATTGATTCTGAACCGCGATTTCGCCGTCATTTTATTGAATCTCGGATTGACCCGCAAATCGACTTTGATTGGGCACTTGCATCTCCTGTGGTTAATCAACAGGTCGTCGACCCAGACTATTTTGCAGTACAGTGGAAAGGCTTTATCGTAATTCCGGCGAATGGACGGTATGTATTTAATATGGTCGCTGATGACGGGGTCCGATTGCGGATCAACGGTGTGGAAATCATTGACAGCTGGACCGTTCAACCCGAGATCGAAC
>JABHUV010000375.1 GCA_018658605.1 Planctomycetaceae bacterium
ATACCGCCGCCCATACCACCACCGCCCATACCGCCACCACCCATGCCCATACCACCACCGCCCATACCGCCAAATCCCATACCGGATGGAATAGGCATTACAAGGTCGCCAACTTCATAGGTGCGAACAATCAGTTCGTTTTCAGCTGCTTCTGGGGTCGTAATCTTCAACACTTCATCGTTGATCACATAGGTCAACTGCAAACTGTTGAGCATCAATTTCAATCCTGAGCGAAGCGAGATCCCTTTGAGATCGATGTTAACGGGCGTATTTGAATCTAAACCAACTTCAGTTAGTGCTCGTTCATCTATAATGATTGGGATGTTGTGCTGTCCCTTAATTGTATCGACAACATCTTTCAGCGGTTGGTCAAAGAACGTCATGCGAGTTTCGTTATCTAACTCGTCGATGATCTTTTGTTCCGCTGGATTGTTGCCTAGATCCAAAACATACTTTTTACGCTCAACCGTAATACGATGCCAGAATTCCGCTTCTGGATACCGAATTGGTGAATCGCCCCCTGGGAAAGGAATTAAAGCTTCTTCATTTTCGTACATAACGTCCGCGAAGTTCTTGTGACGCAAGTCTCGGAATTTTTCTAAACCACTGTATTGACGAAGAATACGTGCTTTCCAAACCGCAGCCGTCGGTGTTCCATCATAAGGAAGCATCGTACGAATGGGCATTGCGATTTCAGCGTCTGCTGTCAGGTATTCTTCACCTTCATCAACACGCTTTCGGTCATCTTTCAATGCTGCTTCGTCCATCAAGACATTGAATTTTTCCATCAAGCGAGTGATCAATTCCTGTTTACGAGACGTTTCATCAACCATATCTTTGAGTCGTTCTGCATTGGCTTCGCGAACTTGGTTCAAACGATTTGCAGAATCAACACCTATTTGACGAATACTCGCTTCACGAATTGCATCTTCAATTTGCTTGCGAAGCTTCTGTCGAATTTCGCCAGACACATCCGTGGCGGCTTCCACTTGTTCGCGAACGAGTTTTAAGTCTTGTCGCGCCTTCGCCGGGTCAATGCCAACGATATCACGAGCTGCTTCGAGACCGTTTTCAACGACAACAATGAGTTTGCCGGCTCGTACCGATCGTTCTCGTTCAACGTTCGTCAGAAAGTCCGACGAGTCTTCGAGATCCGTTGGCCCACCGTCTAGAACTAAGGCGTTAGGGTCATTCGGAGCTGGCGCAGGAGCAGCAGGTGCTGCTGGCTGTTGAATCAATGCGATTTCTGTTGTCACCGGGCCACGTTCTGCCGCACCTTTGATAGCTCTGGCTTCCGCGTTGGTTGGATCTTTACGAAGCACTTCATCTGCTATCTCAATCGCCCCTTTTACGTCGCCTGTCTTTAAGGCATGTAGTCCCACCTGGTTTAGATTTTCTACTTTGTTTTGAATCGACTGTCGTACTTCAGTTAGACCTTCGGTTCCTAGGGTTGCTAGGCCAATACCGCTGTGAGGTCGAGCGGCTTGAATCAAGGCTGGTAGAAAATTGTAATCTTCATTGGAACCCGTAGCAGACACAGTCCACTGCATTTTGACGGCTTGGCCGTTTACTTCCCCAACTAAGGCAACATCAAAGTTGCCGCGTTTTTGTAATTCACCTACGAGGATTGTGTCTCGGTCGGAGCGCAGTGGTGGCATCGTGCTTGATGTGTAAACGGAATCCATGCCTTGAGAAAGAGTCAATTGAGTTGGCCAAACGACGGATGCTGTCGCAGCGACTGCTAAATCAAAACCGCTTTTTGTGCTTGTTTGAGGATCTGAATTATCGACACGGATCACTCCCCCTGTACTGTTGCTTAACGATGCTAGCAATTGAACGTTTCGTTGTGGTCCAATCGCATATGTTGAAATCGAAATGCGTTTATCGACTATTTGATTGACAACGCGTTTGTAATCGGCAATTTGTAATAAATTTGCTTTACTCATGCCATCACCAATGTAGACAACACTGCGCGGACGGTTAGACTTTGCTTCGTATTGCTGAGCGACCGCAGATAGAATTTCGACCATGTCAGTCGATCCTAGTGCAACTCGGTCGTTGAGCTTTTTAATAGCAGTGTCGATTTGAGCACCCGTTGGGCTGACAAATCCAGCAGACATTTCGACTGCAAATAGGTCGACAGCCATCAGACTAACTCGATGCTGATTGCCTAAATTCTCCAGTAGCGATTTCAAACATACCATCGCATCACGGCGGTATTCACCAACCTGACTGGCAGATGTGTCCACTAACACAAGAATATCATGAGCGCCGACTGTGGGCAGCTCAATGTTAGGTGACAATGACATCGCATAATACGATTCCCCAGATGCCTTATCATAAGTATGCATCTTGGAAGAATTCGCTGTGTCAGCTGATACAAAAGGTGACAATACAAACATCGCCACGGTGCAAATCACTATATTTAGTGTAATGCGCTTGGACATGGTAGATTACTCCAACGCCGATTCCAATTAAAATACTACATCTATTCCGTCGATCATCGAATCCTGTTCCCGGGTTTCGACGACTTGCTTTATTCTATTCAGATCAACTTAAAAAAACCACTACCATTTGTTGCAATGGCACGTTATAGCCAAGTTTTACTGTTTTCGATCTAAAGCGTACCAAAAAACGTAAACAATACGTAATACTGGCACCTCTTATCTATATGGTTCGAATTTTACCTATATCTAGGACTAGTAGAGTCGATTATTTAGCCTATGAAACGTCAAACAGGTTCCGGTTGTTCCGATTGTTCCGATTCTAATACCCATAATTACGCATGATAGCTCAAAACTGATCGACATTGCGTATTAAACCTGACACAAAACCTAACTACGGGTGCTCTCGGGAAACAACACCAGTCAATTCCTATAGCAAATAAACATCACTATTATGATTAACTTAGTTGACTAATAATTCAATCTCAAACAAAATACATTTTCCTTGTTAATGTAATCGACATTTGACACTATTTTTATTATTACAAAACACGAATCACTACAAGACTATTAGGGTTGCCATCTCACTGGTAAGTCAATCAATCTAGTAAATATCTATTTTATTTTCCTTTTTTAAATCCGACAACAAAACTATGGTTATTTGGTCTACTATGTTTTCATGGCAAGCATCCCTCACCATCACCGTAACGGTTTTGATTTTTGTCTTGTTGCAAATACAAAAAAAAGCATCAACCGATGTTTTGTTTCTTTGCGGGCTTTTGCTTGTGACCGCCTGCGGTATCTTGACGCCCGAACAGGCATTCTCTGGGTTTTCCAACGTAGCTATTCTTACGATTGCTGGATTATTAGCCATTGCTGCGGGCCTACGGATTACAGGAGTTCTGGACTGGGCCGGGTATAAACTCCTCGGTACTGCAACCACCGAAAAACAAGCCATCTTCCGACTATCTGCCGTTACCACAGTCGCCAGCGCATTTCTGCTCAACACGGCAGTGGTCGCCATGATGATGCCTGTAGTTGTATCATGGTGTCGTCGCCGCGGAATCTCACCATCACGACTGCTGATGCCAGTCAGTTATCTCGCTATCCTCGGCGGTATCTGTACACTCATCGGTACTAGCACAACGTTGGTCGTCAACGGAGAATTACAACATTTAGCCAGCGAAGGGATCTCACTTGTCGCTGGTGTTCAGCCGTTATCAATGTTCGAGCTCGCTGCGATTGGAATTCCGTGTGCTGTAATTGGGGCTGTCTATATACTGACAATCATGCCTAAACTACTTCCTCAACGTACGGGAATCATCCAACAACTCGGACAACAACGTCCAGAATATCTCGTTGAAATACACGTGGATGATGACTGCCCGTTGATCAACAAGAGTATCGAAGAAGCAGGACTGCGACACTTAGAAGGTTTGTTCTTGATCGAAATCGACCGCGACAACCATGTCATCACTCCCGTTGCACCTGACAATATACTTCGCGGTGGCGACCAACTAGTCTTTACAGGCGCCATTGAAACGATCGTCGAGCTTGAAAGATTCCCAGGCCTCAGTCCTTCCACCGAACTTTCTCCAGAACAACATCCGCAACGGCATCTAACAGAAGTCGTCCTGTCCCGAAAATCCCCCCTACTTTCTACCACCGTGCGGGCAGCGAGGTTTCGGCAGCGTTACGATGCTGCCGTTGTAGCAATACACCGCGCAGGTGAACGACTGACTGGCAAGGTCGGTGACACAACGCTCGAAGCTGGTGATACATTACTACTACAAACCGGAACTGATTTTCTACAAACGCATCAGCACAGCCCTGATTTCTATATGGTGTCCAGCGTGCAAGGTTCCGAGCCTCGACAAAACAATAAAGCTAAGACCGCTTCACTACTATTAATCGCACTGCTGCTG
>JABHUV010000125.1 GCA_018658605.1 Planctomycetaceae bacterium
CTTTACATTCTTACAAGACGAGGACGAGTACCGAGCCTATTATCGCGGCGCGCACTATGACACAGTTAAAAAGGTAATGACTCATCGTGAAGTGACCTGTGTGGTAACAAGCAAGGACGGGATTCACTGGAAAAAGCCAGAGTTGGGGATCGTTGATTTTGAAGGTTCCACAGCGAATAATATCGTTTGGGATGGTATTGGAACGCATTGTTTTGCTCCGTTTGTGGACTCCAACCCTGACAGTAAACCTGCTGAGAAATACAAAGCGCTGTCGCGTGGTCGGTATGTGAAAGGGGCATTTGATACTCCCGAGCGGCAAAAGGGTATCGTGGGTTTATATACATTTGCTTCCGCGGACGGCTTGCATTGGAAGCAAACTTCGGCCAAACCGGTGATCACCAAAGGTGCGTTTGATTCACAGAATTTGGGTTTTTGGGACGTGAATCGTAGCAAGTATGTTTGCTATTCACGATTATTCATCGACGGCGTACGATCGATCCAGTTTTGCGAGTCAAGTGATTTTGTGAATTGGACAGACCCTGTTAAGTTGAAATATGTCGATAGCCCCAACGAGCATCTCTATACTAATGCGGTTGCTCCCTACGCTCGTAATCCGAAGATTTATATAGGTTTGCCTACTCGATATCTACCGGCCAATAGTCGCGTCGAACCGTTGTTTATGTTCAGTCGTGACGGGTTGACATTTCAGCGTTGGTCAAGGGCGATTATTCCGGAAAGTGCACCCGAAGATCGCGCTGGTAATCGCAGCAACTATGCTGCTACTGGCGTATTACAGTTACCGGAGGATCCAACGCATATGTCAATCTTTGGTACAGAGGCATACTATACTGGGGCAGACTCTCGCGTCCGCCGTTTTGAGTACCGTACTGACGGTTTTGTCGCGTTACAAGCAAAACAGGGAGTGATTGTTACAAACCCTGTGGTTATTGATGGCAAGGCAATCTTCATTAATGCACGGACCCAAAAAGGCGGTTCCATAGTTGTTTCGTTGTTGGACGTTGCAGGTAGCCCCATTCCGGGCTATACAGCGAAAGACGCGGTTCCTTTTGCGAATGATTCGATAGCCGGTGAGATTAAGTGGCGGGGATCTCGGTCGCTTGAGGCGTTAGTTGGAAAGACCGTAAAATTGCGTATTTCAATTACGGGTGCCGAGTTGTTTTCTTTGCAGGTTAAGTAGCATGTCACTTGGAATCGTAAAAATTCGCCTGCTGTCATTCGCAGTTTTGGCTTTTGCAATGATTCCAGCTCGCATGGCCCGATCGCAAAATTATCTGACAGACATTAAACCCATCCTCAAGGCTAGGTGTTACGCTTGTCATGGCGCTCTTAAACAAGAGGCCGAGTTGCGACTTGACACGGGAAAAGCACTTCGTAGTGCAACCGACAACGGTGCAGTCGTGTTAGAACGCATTACCGCGACGGATGAAGACTTTCGCATGCCTCCGATCGGGGAACCATTAACGGCCGAGGAAATAGCTCAGTTCAAAAAATGGATTGAAGACGGTGCAGTTTCGCCCGTTAACGAAACGGCCGAAACTGACCCTGCGGAACACTGGGCATTTGTGCCTCCGGTAACACCAGCGGTACCGAGAAAACACGAAGCACGTGTGATCGACTATTTGATCGAGAAACAGTTGCGTACGCAGAAAATTGGAGTATTGGATTTAGCAGCGGCGCCTCAGCGACTGCGGCGAGTCTATCTTGACTTAATTGGCGTGCCACCTACACCAGAGGAAGTGACCGCCTTTCTAGAGGACGCGGCGACCACAAGATACGGCACGGTTGTCGATCGTTTGTTAGCAGATTTTCGTTACGGTCAACGTTGGGCGCGGCATTGGATGGACATTTGGCGCTATTCCGATTGGTATGGACGCCGTAATCAAAACGACGTCCGCAACAGTTCAGCACAAATATGGATGTGGAGAGATTGGATTGTAGATTCACTTAATAACAACGTCGGGTATGACGTGATGGTACAGCAGATGTTAGCGGCTGATGAAATGTCACCGTTGGATGATTCGCAGTGGCCAGCGACGGGGTACTTGGTGCGCAATTATTATTCATTAAACCCCAACGAGTGGATGAGACACAATGTCGAATACACGGGCAAAGCCTTCCTTGGTTTGACGTTTAATTGCGCGCACTGTCATGACCATAAATATGATCCGATTGAGCACGACGACTACTTTCGCTTGCGCGCGTTTTTTGAGCCGATGAGTATCCGCATGGACCAGGTGGCGGGTGCACCTCGCCCAGATGAATTTGTGGAATATCTATATGCCGGGTCGCGGCAGCCAGCTTTGATTGGGATGGCTCGTGTGTTCGACAAAAGTCATGATGCGATTACACATTTCTACAATGGTGGCGATGAGCGAAACCGGGTAACAGATCATGTGCCGATCGAACCGGGAGTGCCAAGGTTTTTAGAGCACCTATTACCGCAAGTTAGCGAACAACAATTACCGACAGAGGCTTGGTACCCAGGGGCACGTCAGTCAGTGCATGACTACGAAATGGAACAGGCTGCGAAGCAATTAACGATTGCGAAAGCCGAACTTTTGGAGCTGTCTCCGATCGATGTTGGGGAATTGCGAGCCGCGGCGGTTGTTCGGAAAAATGTGCAGGTCGAATTAGATGCTGCCATTAAACAAGTGAATGCCCAAGGACGAGGTGCGTTAGAAGGGCGGTACTCGTTATTGTTGGATGCTCGCCAAGGTCGTCGCGTATTATCGAATCATCTACCGGAAGTGAAGGAACTCGTCGAGGATACGGTTATATCCTTTCAATTACTGATATTGGATGAGGGGCAAGTCAACTTTCAATTAATCCGCGACCATAAAGGTTCGTTGACGGCCGGATATGTTGGTTTTGAAAACGGCGTAATATACTCGTATACGCCCGGTGGGTTTTCTAGATTTGTTGTAGGTAAGTACGACTTTGCCAATGGCGAGAGACGATTCAGGGCAAAACTACTTATACATCCAGCGACGGATAATGCTGAGTTGACCATTGACGTCCTGAATGTAGAGAGCGAGGTATTCCGTGAGCTGGCGACCGTTTCAATGGCGATTAACGGTTGGAACCCTGTCGGGACAGACAATAAGCCAATCTTGCTAGATTGCCGCACTGGAACGCAGGCGGTATTCGACGATATTCGCGTTGCTATTCCCAAGCACGATGAAATCGTATTGAATTTTGAAGGGAAAGATTATTCCGCTGGTCAAGACGTTGATGAAATTAATAATTGGAAAGTGGGTAGCAGTTCAGTCGCGCCGGCATCCTCCAAGACGATCGAAGTGATTGATTCGGAGTTAGTGCGGGTACTACGCAAATCCGTTGACGAGGCCGACGCGGCGATGTCACGGATAACCCTAATGCGGGATGCCGCGATTGCCGCAGTGACTGCAGCGGAAGCTAATATGTTAAAGTTGGAAGCAGTAATTGCAGCGGATGTCCTGAGGTATCGCGACGCTGGAATTGACCGCGGACAAGATTTGATTAAAGCTGCAGTAACGAAATCGATAGAAGCGGATGGGTTAATTGCCAATGCTGAGTTGCTCGCGTCACGCGTGGCGTTGGTTGCGGCTGAAAAAATCGTCGACAAGGCCCAACGCAAGACGGCAGTGACGGCGGCGCAGGCGAGAGTCGTCACAGCCGAGGCTAGTGTCACTGCGGCAAAAAAAGCGACTACGGAACCACCTGCCGACTACAACCCGTTAAGTGTGCAGACACCAAAAACCAGTACCGGCCGTCGGACTGCATTAGCTCGAATGCTGACACACCGCAACAATCCATTAACGGCACGGGTTGCAGTAAACCATATCTGGCTCCGTCATTTTCATGTACCGCTAGTTGAAACCGTTTTTGATTTCGGCCGCAACGGAAAACCGCCAACGCACCCGGGTGTATTGGACTATTTGGCGGTTCAGTTGATGGAATCCGGTTGGGATATGAAAAAAATACATCGTTTGATTGTGATGAGCGACGCGTACCAACGGAGTTCACAAGGAAACGTCCGTAATGGGCAAGTTGATCCTGACAACGTATGGCTATGGCGGATGAACTCCGGCAGGATGGAGGCCGAGATTGTACGCGACAGTCTGTTATATATCGCAAATGACTTGAATCGGTCGACAGGGGGTCGCTCCTTGGAAAACACGAAGGCGCTAACTACCAATCGACGGTCGTTGTATTATGAGACCTATCCAGAAGCAGGTGGTTCAAATCCGCTAGGTGAATTGTTTGACGCTCCAAATCCATTTGAATGTTATCGAAGAACCAGTACGATTGTGCCTCAACAGGCGTTGGCGCTGAACAACAGTGACTTCGTTCACCAGATCGCTGAAAAGACAGTGCTGCGGATTGAAAAAATGCTCGTTCCTCCTTTGGATACGCAGCTCGACCGTGCATTCGTGCAGATGGCGTTTATCGTAGTACTGTCGCGGTTACCGTCCGCCGTGGAATCGAGTAAATGCGAAGCGTTTTTGTCGAGTTACGGCGATAACGCGCGGGCTGGCTTAATTCGAGTGTTGATTAATCATAGTGATTTTGTATCCATTCAATAGAATATGTTAAAGTAAATATCCAACGAGTATCGAGATATGAACAGCAACAACAACCGACGTGAATTCCTTTCGAACCTAGGCATGGGGTTTGGCGGTTTAGCCGCTGGGGCGATGTTAGCAGAAGACGGTTTGGTAAAGGCGTCCGAATCGCACGTACCCGATGGGTCTCATCATCATCGACCGCGCGCCAAATCGGTGATTTGGGTTTTCCTGTCTGGTGGATACAGTCATTTAGAAACGTTCGATCCCAAACCTGCGTTGAATAAGTACGCTGGCAAGACTTACTCGCAGACGCCGTTTCCAAATCCAGTAGATTCGCCATTGCATAAAAAACGTTTTCGTAGTGTCGCCTCGCAAGAGATTAACGTGCGAGATGTTTATCCGATCATTTATCCAATGCAAGTTGGGTTTGGCTATTACGGTGAGAATAAGATTGGCATCACGGATTGGTGGCCGCATTTTTCGTCCGTCGTCGACGATGTTTGTTTTGTTCGTAATATGTGGACAACAGATAACGACCATGCCGCGGAAAATCAAATCCACACGGGCCGTCACCGGCTAGATGAGATACAGCCGAGTGTGGGAGCGTGGGCGCATTACGGCCTTGGTTCACTAAACGAGAATTTACCGAAGTTTGTTGTGCTTGGAGGACCAACTCGAACAAACACTCGCGACAGCATCGGTTCCTATTATCTAGGGCCTGCACATGCTGGGGTTCCGCTGGCAATTGATAAGGATCAACCTCTGCCTTTTGGAGTCAGAAATGGCAAGCAGACAGAAACGGAGCAATTTCAGGAGTTTAAACTTTCCCGTGAATTGAACGAATTGGCGTTGTCCCAACGTCCTGGGGATACCAAACTTGAGGCCCGCATGAAATCCTATGAACTGGCATTCCGGATGCAATCCTCGGTCCCGGAGGCCGTGGATTTGGGGATGGAAACCTCAGAAACGACTGAGTTGTATGGGCTCGACCAAGATAATACTCGCGTTGCCGGTCAGCGGCTTTTAACGGCGCGGCGGATGGTTGAGCGAGGTGTTCGGTTCGTGCAAGTGTTTCCATCGGCTTATGGTACTTGGGATTCACACCGAGACTTAAAGAAGAAACATTCGGCGCTGTGTGCGACGATCGACAAGCCTATCACAGGTCTGTTAAAGGACTTGAAGCGACGTGGAATGATGGAGGACACGGTCGTCGTGTTTTGTACGGAGTTCGGGCGGACGCCTGGGTTGGAGCAGCGCAGTGGCGGGACGACGGGTAGAGATCACCATCCTAACGGATTCACGATTTGGATGGCGGGTGCTGGACTGAAGCGAGGTTATGTTCACGGGGAAACGGACGAGTTGGGCTACCATGCCCTGGGTGATGCGCACTACGTAACTGATTTACATGCGACAGTATTACATCTCTTAGGCCTCGATAATCGCCGACTTGTGGTACCGGGGCGAAAACGACTTGACATCGATAACGGCTTGCCGATCCACGATATATTTGCCTAAGTACGCTCCTGACGATTTGCAGGGAATAACCCTAGATGCGTACCCTAGATGTATACAGAAAGTGCATAGAGTCTGCTTTACTTTTCCATGCGTATACAGTATAGCTTCGTTCGGGTGCGGACAAAGATGGAACCATCGGCGATTGCGGGTGTACCCAAAATGGAATCTTGCATGTCATTTTTGGCTAATAGCTTGAAGTTGTTGGCGGCATCAAGAACAACGACCACTCCATTCTCGCCGGCGATATAGACTTTGTTGTCACCGACGATGGGCGAAGCGAAATACTCACTCGAGTTTTGAATTCTTTTTGCACCGCGCAGTTGGCGGCCTTGCTTGAGGCCGTACACCGTACTTATGCCCCCGCCTTTGATCAACAACATTCGGCCATCGTATACGAGTGGGGAAACTATATGGTCTGTGTACTTGGTGTTGGTTTTCCATTGCGTGTGTGTTTCGGTAACGTCACCATCGCCGCCCGCTTGGATGGCTAGGATATATTCGTCCGCTGGGTCTTCTGTGTCGAAGGACGCTCCAGCCATATTGTCGGGATGCAAGAATGCTTTGTCGAGCTCGACACCCTCTAAAAATCCATCCTTGTTTTCATCGCCCCGATCAAACGTTCTTTGATAAAATACGGCGGGAATCTTCTGAGCTCCGACAAACGCTTGAATTTCCGCTTTGTCGATACGGTTGTCATTATTGCCGGTTTCGGCGCGATCAATAGAAGCGAGCCATTGATTAGCAATACCGCCACTTTGCAACGAGATATAGATGGTGTTGCCGCTGACAACTGGCGTGGTTTTGATGTTCCGCAATAATGTATGTGATTCCCAGAGCCGTTTGCCGTTTTCGATATCGTAGCCGACGACTTTTCCGGTACCGGCCACAACCAGTTCGGTGCGTTTGGCGGTTGAAACAACAACTGGATGCGAGTAATTAACGGCCATGTCATCGCGGGCTTCTTTCCAGAGGATTTTGCCTGTTGTGGCTTGAACGACCATGATACCTGGATAGATGTCGTCGTCTTGGCAGAAGATCAATTTATCTCCATGGAGCACAGGTGACATGCCGGCGCCCCACTTGAAGACGAAGAAGGGAGTTGGCATTTCAATTGCCCACTGATCTGCTCCGGTTTCTGCATCCACGGAGATAAGTCCAAGCGTGCTGAAGTAAAAATAGACACGGTCGGCGTCAGCACAGGGAGTCGTCGCAGCTTGACTATTTGTTTTATGTATTTCGACAAGTGCACCGGTTGGCCAGTTACGTTGCCACAGTAGTTTACCAGTTTTCGCATCAAATCCCGTAAGCGCGACAGTTTTGTCGTCTAACATTGACGAAACAAAGACGCGTCCAGCGGCGACGACGGGGCAACCGATACCGTCACCTAGTTCCGCCTGCCACGCGACGTTTTCAGTCGGCGAGAAGGTGGTAGCGAGGGGTTGTTTCGAAACACTGATACCGGCGCAGTTAGGACCACGGAACTGCGGCCAATCTTCTGCTCGCAGCTGAGCGAAGGACGTGGTGACTACTACTAGCAGGCAAAAGGTTATAGAGTTGGTGGTACGCATCAGTGTCTCCAAAAGAAATATGGTTGATACCTAGATTAGACAGGATTGTAATTGTCGATGCAAATGGTGGAGGTAAAACGTTTGAACTAAATTTCGACAAGGAAGGTTGGGGGTTGGCGTTGAAGCGTGTTACCATGAACGCCATAACAAATTCCAAATAATCCAAGCGAGCGCCGCACCGATGAAATTAAAATACGTCCTGTCGCTATTATTCTTATGCATGATTGTTGCTAGGCCTGTAACAGCCGATCCGCCGAATGTCGTATTCATCTATACAGACGATCAGGCACCGTTTGCGGTAAATGCCGCGGGTGATCATCGCTTTATCACTCCGAATATCGACAAGATTTTCCATGGTGGTGCACACCTCACTAATAGCTTTGTAACGACGCCTGTATGCAGTCCCAGTCGAGTGGGTCTGATTTCCAGTCGCTACGCATTTGAATTTGGAATTACCGATTGGATAAATCCAGGTGCAGAAAAACAACTTGGGTTGCCCGCGTCAACGGTTACATTTCCCCAGTTGTTTCAAACCGCTGGCTACCAAACGGCGCTGTTTGGGAAATGGCATCTCGGAATCCAAGATCATCATCACCCAACGAAATTTGGTTATCAGCAATTCGCGGGTATCCGTACCGGTGGTTGTCCGCCTAAAGATCCAGTGATGGAAACGCTCGAAGGCGAAACTAAAAAAGTACTTGGCTACACTTGCGATATTTTTACGGATCACGCTTTGGAGTTTATTAAAAGCAATAAAAGCAAACCGTTTTTGCTGAGTTTGCATTTTAGAGCACCTCATTCAGCTTGGCTGCCAGTGCGCCCAGAGGATTGGGAACCGTTTAAGGATCTTGATCCGGAAATTCCTAATCCGGGTTTTCCGAACCTGAATGTGGAATTGGTCAAGAAACGGACGCGTGAGTACCTAGCCGCCGTTAAAAGTGTTGATCGAAATGTAGGGCGCGTTCTCGACGCGTTAGATACTCTTGATTTGACCGCAAATACAATTGTGGTATTTACCAGCGACCATGGTTACAATCTTGGTGAACATGGTACGTGGTTTAAGGGGAACGCAATTCGAATTCTGAAGCAGAACCCACCTAAACAATGGAATGATATTCCAGCACAACGGCGGCCGAATCTTTGGGATACGTCGTTGCGAGTGCCCACGGCAATCCGTTGGCCGGGTACGATTAAGGCGGGTACCGTGCTTAATCAGACGTTTTCTAACCTTGATTGGTTTCCGACCTTGTTGTCGATGGCCGGCATTAAATCTTCACGTAAACTAGAATTACGTGGCGAAGACTTTACACCTGTGTTGACCGGCAAGTCGCGGCATTGGGATCCCGATATCTACTTGCAATACAGCATGAAACACGGGGCCACAACGCACATGCGGGGCGTGCGAACGCCAGAATGGAAACTGATGATTGATTTGCAACACCAAGGCAGGGTGGAAATGTTTGATTTACAACATGATCCAGACGAACGAGTAAATTTGGCGACAAGTGATTTGGTTAACCATAAAGAACAATTAAAACGACTCACGGGAATGGTCAAAAAGCACATGCAGTCAACGGATGATCCTCTGCTGAATATGTTCCCACAGTAAATTTCTCCGTTACGAGAACGATTCCGTGTTTCATTTATCGCCCTAAATTTGCTAAAATGCATGTCATGAAAAGTTTGTGTATATCCTGGAGCTTGTTGATTTTATTTTCGGCTGTGATATACGCGCCAGCGACGACTCGCGGCGAAGAGTTGCATACGGCTATCGACCGTCTTGTTGAGGAATCGGCTGACGGAACGTTCGCTGCGCCGGCAACGGACCATGAGTTTCTCAGACGGCTGTTCTTAGATCTCACCGGAGAAATTCCGGCCTCTAGTGACGTTGCGGCGTTTGTCGAAAATTCCGCAGCGGACAAGCGTACGGTAATGATTGACCGACTGCTGCAGGATGATCGCTACCCGCGGAGGATGGCGGAATTATTTAACGTAATGTTAATGGAACGTCGAGGAACGGATCCAGCTTGGAACCGATTTCTCGTTGATAGTTTTAAGACAAACCGCCACTGGGATTCGATGGTTAAAACAATCATCGAACCGGATTTAACAGATAAGAGTGAACAGGGTGCCGGGTACTTTTTAACAAAAAGGTTAGAAAAATACGGCCAAAACCCGACGGATTATCCAGGTTTGGCCTCAGATATCGGCCGGTTGTTTATGGGTGTTGATTTGGCGTGTGCCCAATGTCACGACCATTTGTTTGTCGATGACTATCGACAAGCGGATTTTCAAGGATTGTATGCATTTGTCAACAATACGTTTATTCGGCGCGATATCGAATTTCCCGCTATTGGACAGAAGGTAATGAAGAAACCATTAGAGTTTCAATCTGTTTTTGAGGAAGAGATGTTTACGACAGGGCCGCGCATACCAGGCGGAGCGGAACTTGAGGTTCCCGAATACGATTCTGAGAACGAATTCGCAGTAGCTCCGGACCCGATGTCCAAGGCACCGGGCGTGCCAGCGTTTAATCCGCTACATTATCTTGCGACGACGCTGCCGACTGCGAACAACCTGCGATTTCAATCGAATTTGGTTAATCGCCTCTGGGCTTCGATGATGGGGACGGGGTTGGTATGGCCATTAGACCTGCACCACAGTGATAATCCCGCGACACATCCCGAATTGTTGTCCCTGATGGCGTCGGAGTTTGCGCAACATGATTTTGACATCAAATGGTTGATCCGCGAGTTAGCGTTAACGAAGGTTTATCAACGGAGTAGCATCTTGCAGTCGCCGACGGACAGTGTGCAAATAGCGGAAGCAGAGTATCGAGTTTCCCGTGAGAGAGCTTTGTCACCCGAACAATTGATGTGGAGCATTCTCAAAGCGACAGACGCAAAATCAAGGTACCCGATTGAATTAGATGACGATCCTGAATTGGAAAACACGTTACCAACGACTCTAGATCAAGTGCAGGAACACTTTATCGCGTCGTTTGCCAATCCGCCTCGCGAGCCCGAAGTTGAGTTTGCTCCCTCGGTACGCGGTTCTTTGTTTCTATTGAACAGCGAGTTAGTTCAGTCGTGGGTGAATGATGCGGGGAAAAAATTAGCCGAACGACTATTCAAGATATCTGACACCAAGGCATTAAAAGTAACTGACAATACGGAAGTCATCAGGTCGTTGTATATCACGGTACTATCGAGACCGCCGACCTCAGTTGAACAGAAAAACATGGGGAAGTTCTTGATGTCGCAACCCAATCGGCCCGGAGCGATTTCGCAACTTGTCTGGGCGTTATTGTCTTGCAATGAATTCCTGATCAATCATTAATCGGAAATGCTTGTCACTATATGACTAGAAACTTCAATCAGCAAACCGCAAATCAAAAATATTTGTGCACACCCGGACAACATGTGATGTCGCGGCGTCGGCTTTTAGGGGCGACGGCAGCATCGGGGTTGTTAGGAATGGGGGGACTTGGTGGCTTGGTTCAGCCAATAATAGCGGATGAATTAATGCAGAGTGATAAGCAAGTATTGTTTATCTGGATTGACGGGGGAATGAGCCAACTTGAGAGCTGGGATCCAAAACCTAATACTCAATTCGGCGGACCATTTAGGTCGATCCAAACGACATTGCCGGGAATACGGGTAAGTGAACTGATGCCCAAAACGGCTGAAATTATGCACTTGTTGGCGCTCGATCGCGGAGTAACTACGGTAGACAATTCTCATTCAGCTGGTGTACCACGTATTCAGAGAGGTGATCCAAAGGATCGCGGCGTGATCTATCCCTATTTTGGCTCTGCGGTGGCAAAGCTAATGGGGCAAGGAAACAGCCCGTTGCCACCCTATATCTGGGTTAAGCCAGGGAGTGGTGGTTTTAAGTATCAAGATGCTGGATTTTTGGGTCCTCGGTACGGTGCTTTGGCGATTGGTGACGGCAAACCACCACCAAATCTGTTATTGCCGGAAACTCTGAGCCACGATGCTAATTCGGCGCGGAATCGCCTGCGGGATTTTGCGAACGAGCAATATGCAGTTGGACGAAATCCCACTTTCGGTGAAGCTCAAAGCTTCGTATTTGATTCGGCTCAGGCGCTGATGAAGCGGCAGGCGATATTCCTGGATCCGGATCCGGCAGATGTCGAACTTTACGGTGATACGGAGTTGGGCCGAGATATGCTCATTGGCCGTAAAATGCTTGAGGCAGGAGTGCGGTTTGTGAAGGTAAATTCGTACGGTTGGGATACTCATGGTGACAACTTCAATGGCCACGCTAGTTTGATGCCGCGCTTCGACCAAGCGTTTTCAGCGGTAGTTTTGGATTTGGAGCAACGAGGAATGCTAGACAATACGCTCGTGATTGCAATGAGCGAATTTGGGCGTACACCGCGGATTAATGGTCATGTTGGCCGTGATCATTGGCCCGAGGCCTGGTCTATTGTGATGACGGGAACGGGTATACGTCGCGGAGTAGTTATTGGTGAGACGAACAAAACTGGTACCTTTGTTGAAAATGACGCTCATGATATCGGTGATTTCTTTCACACCTGGTTTTCCGCTTTGGGCGTTAATAGTGTGAAAACTGAGTATCTTAACAACGGGCAACCGTTACCGATTGCCCATGACGATTGCACACCGATTAAGGAATTGTTGACGTAGTTGATACGTAATTTGGATATTAAAACTTATGCCCCTAACGTTCGACACAATCGAGACGATCACACCGACCACTCAGCGGTTGTCTGCACGCTTTACACCGTGCGGGGATTATCTAATAGCAGGCGGATTCGAAGGTTCGCTGCACCGGTGGTCGTTGACAGGGGATGACCGAACGGAACTTTCCGTGATCAAGGGACATCGTGGTTGGGTTGAGGCAATTGGTTTTCATCCAACAGAGTCTAGAGTCTACAGCGGTGATTCTTGGGGTGCCTTGGCGTGTCATGACTATAGCGAGCAAAACCCTACGACTTTGTGGAGCATAGAATCCGCTCAGGACGGGTGGTTACGCGCAGTCGCCGTTGGCGCGGACGGAAGTTGGCTCGCGAGTTGCGGTAAGGATCACAGCGTGAATTGTTGGAAAAGCAAGAATGGAAAACTGACGCAACGTTTGATCGGACACGAAACCGATGTGTACAGCTTAGTCATTCATCGGGATTCTCAATCATTAGTGTCAGGCGACGCTCACGGTCAAGTTATCGTGTGGGATCGGAAAAAGGGAGTTCCGCAACGGAAATTCGATGCCTCAGAGTTGTTCTTGCAGCATAGATTGCAGGACGTTGGCGGCGTTAAGTGCATGGCATTCTCAGTCGACGGTAAAACTTTGTTTGTCGGTGGCACTCGTCCAAAGGGCGGGGGAAATGTGCAAGGCGTTCCACTTATCATTGGTTTTGAATGGGGCAGCGGCGAGGAAGTATTTAAGCGTGAGTTAGGCGCGGTTGGTGATGTATATGTGCATGAAATGCAGTTTCACAGCAATGGGTATTTAATGGCAGTCACAAGCGGTAACCCAGGGACTGGTCAACTCTTGTTTGTCGACACAAAAGAGGCGGTGGTCGATGGCGATACGAAGGTGAGTGAGTTGCCCTACCGCAATAATACTTTGTCAAACTGCCATTCCATTTCACTACATCCTGACGGTGAACAATTGGCCGTAACCACCACGAGTAAAGGGAGTAATGGCAACGGTCGCCGATTGGATAAAGAAGGAAATTACCTTGGAAACCACAGCCCAATTTACTTAATGCAGCCCAGTAACGATACAAGCGAACAACAATGACCGCGAACAACACCGAACGCAATGTCTATTTGAGTGGTGCTCTTGTCCCTGAATCTCAAGCCAAGATTTCAATTTTTGACAGCGCGGTAATGCTGGGA
This sequence comes from Planctomycetaceae bacterium, assembly GCA_018658605.1. The sequence goes on from JABHUV010000125.1 coordinate 13,540, forward strand.
GATTGTATTACCGAATCGACGCGTACCTTCGCTCACAAACCATTCAAGCTCGACGCACACATTGCGCGACTGTATCGATCACTAAAAGTAGCACGAATTGACCCAGGTCTCTCACCGGAAGAAATGCTGCGAGTTACCTTAGAGTTGTTGCAAACGAATCTACAGACCATCAATTCAGACGACGACTTTTGGATCGTTCACAATATTTCGCGAGGGTTGGCGGTGGCGGGTCCAGATCCCACTGTTGCGCAAAGTAGTGCGACTGTAATGATACACAACTCGATGATGGATCTGACGGGTTGGGCAGAATTCTACGCTCAAGGCTGTCACGCGGTAACGCCAATGAGTCGGGCGGTACCGAGCCAATCGTTGGATGCGAGAATCAAAAACCGATCGCGGATGCATTACACGTTGGCGGAAATAGAGGTCAAGTTGGTCGATGATAATGCCCAAAGCGTTTTATTGGATATTCACGGTAACGTTTCCGAAAACAAAGGTGGGAATGTGTTTGTCGTCAGTGACGGAATTCTCAAAACGCCCTCGACCAGTAATTGCCTAGCGGGTGTTAGTCGTGCTACCGTTCTTGAGTTGGCGGGCAAGTTGGATGTTTCGTGCGAGGAAGCCAGTTTGCAACCGTATGATCTTTATACAGCTGACGAATTGTTTTTCACAAGTACGCCGTACTGTATCATGCCGGCCACTAAGTTTAACGGTCTACCCGTGGGCAACGGCGAGGTAGGTGATGTAACGACGAAAATCCTATCGGCGTGGAGTGAGCTTGTGGGGGTCGACATACAAAAGCAAGCGGAATCTCAGCTTTAGGTGCTAGGATACTACGCGTTAAAACGGACTACTCAGTAGGTGGAATATGGAGTTGACTGAACATGACCAGTTGATCTGGGAAGAAGAACTCTCGGATTTCGTATCGAAGCGAGTGTTTGACGCCCATATACACTTGTTTTCTCCGGAACACATGCCGCAGTCAGAACGAGCGCCGTGGAAACTGGCAGATTTAGATGTGCTGCGACAGTGGGCGGCTAACTTGTATGATGGTCGGCCGACGAGTTTCTTAACCCTGGGTTCGCCATTACCCGGGATCGATGTGCAGAAGCATAATAATTGGTGCATGCAGCAAATCGAAAGAGATGGTCAGTCTAGGTTCCAGCGTTTAGTTACACCTGAATGCGCTGTTGAGGATATTTACAACGACTGTCAGCAGGTCGGTGTCGTTGGCCTGAAACCGTATCGAATTTTCTCAGTGTCGGGAGATATTAAAGAATGTCGGATTCACGAGTTTCTGCCGCACGAGCAAATGGAATTGGCGAATGACTTGGGACTGTGGGTGACTCTACACCTATCACGCCAAGACGCTTGTGCGGATGAGCATAACTTAGCTGATTTAGAGGAATACACGACTCGCCGCTATCCGAATATCAAATGGATTCTCGCACACGTCGCACGTAGTTTTACTTATTGGCCGATACAGCACGGAATTGAGCGTCTACGCCTGTTGCCGAATATCTATTACGATACGTCCGCCGTAACGGAATTGATGCCGCTGGTTACCCTGTTTAGGCATGAGTCGCCGGATCGTATCTTTTATGGTAGTGACGGAGTTGAATCGATGTATTTTTATGGTAAATACGTCGCGTTAGGACGCGCTTGGCAGGGACTGGATGTCAAGCGAACCCAATTGCAGTTTCCACATTGTGACGCCCGACCGATCCTCGCAATTTATGAGCAGTTATTGAGCATGAAACATGCGGCTGAGATCGCAGGGTTGGATCGTACTGACCTCGACAAGATATTTTACAATAATGCGGAGAGGGAATTTGGGATCAGCGTTTAGAGAAAACTCGTTTTTAAATATTCTCGATAAATAGTCGTCCAGTTGCAATTGGTTCAACGCATCCCCCCCCGAATGGGAGTGAGTAAAAATACTTGGAGTTGCTAGTTAAATGAGTTCGATAGTATAATTAGAGCAGATGGCAGATAAGCTGTTTTGGATGATCACATGAAACACGACGACCAACATAGTTCTTTTACTACTAACAATCCACTCGCGGGATTGGTTAGTAGTGATATTTCTATAGGCGGACGACGTTGGTTTTTGAAAACGGGAGCGGCAGCGATGGCTGCGTTACCATTGAGCACACTACGAGAAATCGACGCTGCTCAAGATGGTTCCGCTCGTAAGAAATCCGTAATTCTCTTTTGGCTATCGGGCGGTCCTAGTCAAATCGACATGTGGGACCCGAAGCCAAATGCGCCTGTGGAAATTCGCAGTCCTTTTGAAACAATCTCGACGAGCGTCCCTGGAGTTCAGTTTACCGAATGTATGCCGCTGCAAGCTTCGATCGCGCACAAGATGTCAGTGCTGCGGGGCGTCGATTGTTCCGCTAGTAACCATACGCCAATCACAATGCAGGCCGGTAATCCACTTGCAAGGCGAACCAATGACGGTAAAGACGGCGGAGGGTATCCCTCGATGGGTTCCGTTGTTGCCAAGTTCAAGGGAGCTAATGATCCTGTGATGCCAGCGTTTGTTGGCTTGGCAAAAAGTTGGGTTTCCGACGTATGGGGCGCTGGCCACTTGGGTTCCAAATTTGACCCAGTGCAGGGCTTGGAATTGGCCAGCAAGTTTAAGTTGCCAACGGGGGTCAATGTGGACCGTTTGGAAAATAGGCAAGAATTGCAAAAACAATTTAATACAGCGCGTAGAGCGTTAGACGACAACAAGAAAATTGATCAATACGATCGCAATACACAACGAGCATTTGAAATGGTGCTATCGGGTAAAGTCGAAAAGGCATTTGATCTGAGCAAGGAAGATGATTCGTTGCGTGACGCATACGGTCGGATCAGCGTCGGTGAGAAGGCGTTGCTAGCACGGCGGTTGGTCCAGTCGGGGGTTTCTTTTGTACTGGTCAGCGGCGCCTGGGGTTATTTCGATCATCACGGCGACAATGTTCGTTGGGGTGGTCTCGTGAAGGGACTTAAACCCTTGTTGCCTCGAGTCGACAGGGCCTACTATGCTCTAGTGAATGACCTTGAACAACGTGGAATGCTTGACGACACACTCGTGATGATGATGGGGGAATTTGGCCGCTCGCCCAAAATTAATATCCAAGCCGGGCGAGATCACTGGGTACCGGTGATGTCGATGGTGATGTCGGGTGGCGGAATGCAGACAGGGCAGGTAATTGGTAGCTCGGACCGAGTTGGAGGTGAAATTCGTTCTGGTAAAGTGCGACCGCAAGACCTAGCGGCTACCACGTTCAGGCACCTAGGAATTGATCTAGATTCTAACTGGATCGACGCACAGGGTCGTCCGAATCCGATCATTCAAGAAGGCGGACGCCCAATAGCGGAGTTGGGTTAAATTATCTAGGGGGTTGCATCGTTTAATAGCTGCCGCCGTCGCGGACGATGCTGTTTGATCCAAGAGACTTGTGTTATTAATAGATTTAAGGCTGCGTAGCTTACGGACTGATTTGTTGCGTGAGCAGCCGTTTTGTTTGCGGGTAGAGTAGCCTGAGTGGCGTCGCCGACAAGAAACACATTGAAATCGCGCCGTAAATTCTCGTAACCCGCTGTGGTCGAGCAGACGCACATGTCGGTGGCATAACCTACTAACAAGACATGGCGGATGCCCTTGGTTTTAAGATACTCGCGCAGCGCGTCGTAGCCTTGGTTGTCGTAAAAAACGATATCATTGTTGTCAACCTCGATGGTATCAATAACTGGAATTGGGAGTTCCCAGAAACCTTCGTGGTTATAGTGGGGGCTAGAATCGATGCCGGGAAAATTCCGAAAATAGTCTACGACGGGCAAATCGCCAGAGACGTCGAACTTGGCAGGAATTGGCTCGCCA
>JABHUV010000317.1 GCA_018658605.1 Planctomycetaceae bacterium
CATCGTTGCTTGCTCACCAACTTCGCCCTCAAAACGGATATACGGTTCAATCACGAACGCTATATTCGCTGACTTCAATTTGGCTGCTAGGTGCTGCCAAGCATGCCACTCAAGTACCACTCCAAAATGAGGAACCGGCACAGCATGTCCGTCCACTGCATTGGTCACGTCCACCGCTGGGTCACACGCATCTTTGCCTGGGTCAACATGCACCACAAACTGGTGTCCAAAAAAGTTGAAATCAACCCACCGTTCCGAACTACGACCCTCAGCACAACTAAGTAATCCGCCATAGAATTCTCGAGCAGCAACTAAGTCATGCACGCCGATTGCTAAGTGAAATGGTGGTAACTTCATTCGCATCTACTTTCTGAATACAATAAAACGCCAACAGTGTTTTTTTGAGTTAAGGTCGTCTAGCAACCCAACCCACATCCGCAGGGTGCTCTTCGCCCGCCGGTTTGCCGGTAGCAATAAACGTCGCCCGCGTCACTGGCGCCGATACTTGGGGACTTCCCTTGCCTAGCCAAGCAACCCATTTTACTTGCAGATCTGATGCTCCAGTAAACGGGTAATGTTTATTGATCGCCAAATCCCAATTACCGCTCGACATCGCATCCTCGAGAAAATCGATGAAGATCCGTTTTCCATGATGCGCAATTAAATATTGTGAAACGGAAAATCCCTGAGAATATAACGTCATGATATCTCGCGGATATTCTTTCATTCGTAACATCTTGTTAAACGGAATACCGCGATCCGTCGTCAGATAACGCAACAACAATTTGTGCTGTTTCTGTTTCTCGGAATTATGTTCAACCGTCGTACAGGCACCTTCATCCGCCCAACGCGGCAAAGCTCTGCCAAAGTGAGTGGCGAATACGGTATGACTGACTTCGTGTGGCAACACGCTATCAAGCACGCGTTGACGGCTGCCTTGAATCGTCATCTGCCAATGTTTGGGGACTCCTGATTCAAAGATGAAACTGGTAACACCACCCGCACCTAAATGAGACGCAACATTTACTTGAATCGGCACCGGTGTAGGCCATGGCTTTAGATCATAGCCCAACCATTGCCGAGACAACTCACGACGAAAGGTTTCTGCGGCTATCGCAACTTCTCTGGCCAAGCTCGGAGAATCCGCAGTGACCATAAAATTCTGCGTTCGGTAGCTCGCTCCATTCGTAGTCAAAGGCAAACATAGTCCACCTATTGCCACCATCATTGCAGCTATTCGAGCATCCATGCTCTCATCCCCCTCCAAAAAACACTCTATCCTTTATTCCGTAAAGAAACGTAACTGCGAACATTAAACTACATTGGCGATTTTGGGCATAGACCGATTTTTTTAGGCGATCGATGCCTGTAGCGTAAGCGAGCACCGTCCGCGGGTAAACTACCAATGCTACTAACTCCCACCCTTGCCTTGGGCTAAATATCCGATAAGAATAGCAACAGCTAAACATGCGTCGATGTATGCAAACACCGGAGGGTAGGCGAATTGGCTAGCAATCTGATTCGAAATCAGACGTCCGCTTGCGGATTGCGGGTTCAAGTCCCGTGCCCTCCGCTTTTTTTGTGCTCAGCTTCACTATTTCTATTTGCGTCGTATTGGCAAACCCCTTACGCTTAACATAGGACAAACACCAACATTGCCTGCGAGGTTCACAAAAGATGGCTACAGAACTAAGTCAAAAAGAGAAAAACGCTCGCATCAAAGACGAAGTTCGGATTTATCATTACCCTAAAATTATCTTTCTCTACCCCACTCTAATCGCTAGTATCATTGCTGCTCTAGTGCTCTCATTCTCCGATGGTATTTATGAGCCGACAACAGCGCCCGCCGTTGAGACTCAGACGGATAGCATGCCATCGATCGCCAATGAGTCACCCCAACTCGTCAAGCGAAAATCCGCTATCTTGGTCACTATGATCTTCCTCTTCCTTTTCACATTCAACCTCTTCGTCATGGCGTTTGACTTCCCACAAAGCAAATTTCTAGCGGTCGTCTTTTTCATTTTTGCCGTCGTCTTAGGACTCGTGGTCGTCGGCGTAAAACGTCCCGACCTCATAGGCAGTTTTGGAGAGTTGATCTCACACATTAAACCCGTTGCCGACAAAGCATTTTACTGGACAATGTCAGGGCTGCTTGGATTTGTCTTCATCGTGATGTACCTCGCACGCTTACTCGACTATTGGATCATCCGACCCAACGAAGTCATTCATTATCACGGTCTCCCCAGACATACTCGCCGTTTCTCCGCACCCCACATGCGTTTTGAAATGGAAATCAACGATATCTTTGAACATATGCTTCTCAAATCAGGGCGACTCTACATTCGCCCAACTGGCGGCAAGGAAGAATTCGTGCTCGACAACGTCATCAACGTCCGTCGTAAAAATGAACGAGCAAACCAAATCCTCAGCGCCCTACAAGTGCAACTCAGAGACGACGCTGAGATCTAACCACGCACTAAAACGGAAATAACTTTTGCGGCAAGTCTTTAAACTGCTGTAATACATTTGGCATCGAAGGCCATTGAGGCGTCTTCGGTTCTTCATTAATTGTGTCATCTAAACGTCTGGCGACCTCTGCGAATCCCGGCGGCGTGTACCGAGAAATATATCGCGGCCAAAATGCATTTAGAAACCGATAACTATCCGCCACTCGACCTTGCTTCTGGTGCGAAAACGCTATCGAAACCTCTTTCATCAACTCGCGATACTCACGCGGTTGAAACCACAGATCGTAAACCTGTAAATTATCAATTTCGACTTGACCAACTGACATTAGATCAAAGCCAACACGTATATCGGTCAGGCCTCGCACTGGTAAATCATCTACCACAATCACATACTTCGTCCAATTCGCATGCAGTACCGCCGGTTGCTGATTACTCGCCCGACCTGTCTGTACCCTCCCAATCGTGCGCGGTCGATAATAGGGTTGGCCATAATACCGACCCTCAATTGCCAAACGTACCGTTGGTGCTTGGGCTGCCTCTTTCGTCCTTAACCAAACTGAAAATGCAATCCGCCCCGTCGTTGGCACAGCAAACGGTTCGCTACGCACCCACAGGGTATTTTGCGAAGCGGTCGTTCTCTGTAGTTCCAAGTATCGTTGTCCTTGTTGCGCAACGGCAGTTCCGACAGTCACAAGATTACCCGGACTCTTGTCAAATATCCAACCGTTTACCGATGAGGAAATACCGCGATCTTCAAAGTCACCGTTTTGAATCAGCAGTGCCGTTGGTTGCTCTAGACGACTTAGTTGTTGATTGACCGCCAATATATTTTCTCGCAATTTGGGAATCACGTCTTTGTTAAATTGAACCGACGCCGATACCAC
>JABHUV010000235.1 GCA_018658605.1 Planctomycetaceae bacterium
AGAGAGAACTTGACCAACTACTAGAAAGATTCCGGCAACCCCACAACAACACTTATTATCGAGACCTTCAATCCGGCCGGACCGTCCGTTCATCTTGGCAATACTACGGCGCTAAATACGCGCACGCACCTACAACCACGCCAACCGACATCCCCGCCAAACCGACCCACGTAGCCATTATCCCACGAGGGCAATTCCTGATCATCGAACTAGGAAACCAAATTCCTCAAGAGGGGACGCTGCGAGTACGCATCCGCGCGTCACAAACCCTCCAAACTTCCTCCACACCACCAAGCCTCAGACTCGAATTCGGCTGGCGTGCAAGTAACGATAGCCGCGCCCTCATTCGTCTCAGCGAACATGATCTGGAAATTTCGGCCAAGTCAGAGAACCCTCAGTTTTATCTGTGGGAAATACCTCTAGGAAACATATATCCTCGTAACTCCGTACGAACTACCGCCAAAATGGGCGCAACACCTAACCCGTCGGAATACATTCGTCTGTCAAACAGTTCCATCTCTCAGGGCCACATTCAAATCGATCATGTCGAAATAACCGGCCCAATTCACAACCAGTGGCCTCCGGAGTCACACAACCGCATCTTTATTGACAGCCCCAACCGATCTGACGAGTTGCTGTACGCCAAAGAAGTCCTCGAACACTTCATGCCACGGGCTTGGCGACGCGCAGTGACCAGTGCAGAAGTGGAACGAAAACTGGCGTTATTCCAAAGCATGCGACCCGAGTTTAACAATCCGGAGCAAACCCTAGTCGAAGTACTCGCCACAGTTCTCGCTTCGCCCAACTTCCTGTATGTAGCCCGCACTGCCACACTCGGACATAAAAAACAAAATACCAACGAGCAACTTACCGATTATGAATTGGCCACTCGACTGTCGCTATTTCTTTGGTGCTCTACGCCGGATCAAGAATTGCTTGATTTGGCCCACCAACAACGCCTACACGAACCAAGCATATTCGCACAACAAGTCCAGCGGATGCTTGCGGGTCCTAAATCCCAACGACTCGCCCTGCAATTCGTCCAGCAGTGGCTCGACCTGCAGTTGCTCGATTTTCTGCAAGTCGACCGTAAAACTCACCCACGATTTGACACGGATCTTAAACTTGCCATGCGACAAGAACCTATCGCGTTCTTTTCCGAGATGCTCACGAATAACCACTCTTTGCTGGATTTCATCCATGCAGATTATGCGTTGGTCAACGAACGTCTCGCCCAACACTACGGAATCTCTGGTGTATTTGGAAACGAGATGCGACGGATAACTCTCAATAACGATCACCGACGGGGGGGATTGTTAACCCAAGCGGGTTTGTTGGCAATGAATTCTGATGGGGTTGATTCGCACCCACTCAAACGAGGGATCTGGCTGCTTGAAAGTTTATTACACGACCCACCACCACCACCACCACCCGCCGTTCCTGAAATTGACTTAGCGGATCCGAGAATCGCTGAGATGACGCTCAAACAGCGCATCGAAAACCATCGCGATCATGCGGCTTGCCGGTCTTGTCATGCCAAAATCGATCCCTGGGGAATCGCCTTTGAAAACTACGATGCTATCGGCCAATGGCGCAACAGTATCGCCGATGAGCCCGTGGATGCTTCCAGCTTGTTGTTCAATAACTACGAAATTAGCGGCATAGACGGTCTTAAACGGTATTTATTGATAGAGCGTCAGGATCAATTTACACGGGCGTTGACCTATAAACTTACAACCTTTGCACTTGGGCGACCATTGACATTTGCCGATCGCTCAAGCATCGACCAAATTGCCGCCGATGTACGTAAACAGGGAGACGGATTAGCGACCTTAATAACTTTAATTTGCAAAAGTGAGCTTTTTCATTCAAAATAGGATCACGCTGGCACCGTATTTCAGTAAACAGTATTCTTAGACCACTAACACAACACTCATAGCACAAATGGTATTTACCATGGATTCAAAACTCTCGAAAGCTACCGCATCAACAGCCTATCCTGCTCTCAGGCAGACAATTTCTGCGTTGGACCGACGGCGTTTTTTGCGGGGGACGGGGCTAGCATTGGCGTTACCCTTACTCGAGTCTGCTATAGTCCTCGGTAAGCCAGCGACTCAAGCGGTCACTCCTAAACGCCTAGCCTGCATCTACTTCCCAGACGGCGTTCCGATGCCGTTACCTCAAGATCCGGCGTATAAAGACTGGCTCTGGTTTCCACACGGCAATGGAAATGAGTTCAAGTTCACCAAATGTTTGGAAGTGCTACAACCTCTACGCAGCGAACTTTCGATCCTGTCCGGCTTTTCACACCCATCCGCTCGTAGCATCCATGGCCATTCCAATGCCGATCAATTTTTGACAGGAGCTGCGACGGGTGGTGACGGCGATTACAAGAACTCCATATCGCTAGACCAGCTCTACGCATCGCACGTCGGCGATCAAACTCGGCATGCATCATTAGTGATGTCAACCGACGGTGGAACAGGTACTCCCCGCGGCGCGCACACTTTGTCGTTCAATCGCGCGGGTCGCGCTATCCCTGCTGAGTACCGACCGAAACGCGTTTTCGACATGCTGTTCGTAAAACGTGATGGCAATGCCGCTCGTCGTTTAGCGCTCAGTCAGAGTGCACTTGATGACTTGTTAGCAGACGCTCGATCGCTACGGCTTACTTTATCATCCAACGATCAAGAGAGACTGGATGAATACCTACATTCCGTTCGTGATGCGGAGTTAAAGATTGCCAAAGCTAAAACCTGGTTGAATACGCCATTGCCAGAAATTACGGCAGACGGCTTGGAGTTATCGAGTTACATGGACGCGCCTCGTGACTACCTACAAACGATGTTCGACTTGATTTATCTAGCGTTTAAGACAGACTCCACGCGAACGGCAACCTATCAGTTGGGCCGTGAGAATGGAGTGGGGCAGAGTGACCATTTGGCTCGAGCAATTGGCCTGAATCTATCTCATGGATTATCACATGACACAACAAAACCTGGCGGCTGGAAGAACTTCGGGATTTACTGTAGCTTCTTAGCTGAAGAGTTTGGACGTTTCGCGACGCGATTACGAGACACGCCAGAACCGGCCGGCCCAGGGTCCATGTTGGATAACTCGTTGTTATTGTTCGGCTCGGCATCTAGTGCGTTTCATCTATCACGCAATTACCCGCTAGTGCTCGCTGGGGGAAAGAACATGGGATTCAAACATGGTCAGTACATTAACCATGCTGGAGCGAACCCTCAGGGCGGGCCCTGGAATGGAGGCCGAGAGCCGTGGCAACAGGAAATAACACACGACGATATCCCGCTATCCAATCTGTTTGTCACGATGCTGCAACAATTAGGAGTGGAAACAGAGACGTTTGCGGACAGCACTGGGTCGGTCGACGACTTGGTTTAGTCGATTGCCGTACATTCTGATCCATTGCTGTTCATTTGCACTTACGATTTACCTATAATTATTCCAATGCCCTATACCGCTCAATTTCAAAACTTCTTGGCACTTAACGTATGAGCAGGCAACCTCAAAATGCTTCGCACGTCAGCAGGCGCCAGGCCTTAGTTACAGCTGGCGCTGCGGGATTAACGGGCTTAACACTGACCAATCTTTTACGCGAAGAGTCGCGTGCTACCGGTCGTGGCAGGCCCGACAAGCAAGCGACCTCTCTCATCTTGCTATGGATGCGAGGGGGACCGTCGCAGCATGAGACTTGGGACCCAAAGCCAGATGCACCGGTGGAGTTTCGTGGAGCGTTCGGATCGCGATCAACGTCAGTCCCCGGAACTCAGATTGTCGACATGCTACCTCAATGCGCCGCAATTCAACACAAATGGTCAATCATCCGTAGCCTGCATCACAGCAACGCAGGGCACTCGGCAGGTGATCAAATTGTGTTTACCGGTTACCCGCCAGGGTCCGATCCGAATATCAATGTGCATCCGAGTTGTGGCGCTATTACCTCGCAGCAACTTGGGCATTTAAATCCTGAGTTACCAGCCTACGTAATGATTC
>JABHUV010000253.1 GCA_018658605.1 Planctomycetaceae bacterium
GAAAAACGCCGCGTTACAACAGGCTATCGAGGCGGATGCATAGCCAACCTCCACAAACGCTCCAATGGAATGGTGATGTCAACGGTTGTTTAACATTAATTGATCAAACTGCCTTACCGTTAACCGTTACAACCGTGGATTGTCGTGACCTTGAGTCTGTCGTGCACGCGATTCGTGTTTTGCAAGTCCGCGGAGCGCCAGCAATCGGAATCGCGGCCGCCTATGGAATATGTGTCGGCCTGCAAACCATCGACATCAACCAATGCACGACGCAACAATTCGAAGAACGCCTGCAACACTGTGTCGACCAACTCGCAAACAGCCGACCTACTGCAATTAACTTGTTCTGGGCACTGCAACGGATGCAGGATGTCGCCCAAACGAAACGACAAGCTAGACAACTTCCAAGCCAGATTTTGGAAGCGCTGCTTAACGAAGCAATTGCAATTCACGACGAAGATAGGGCAATGTGTCATGCCATCGGTAAGCATGGTGCTACGCTTCTCGAAGATGGGCAAGGGGTTCTGACACACTGTAACGCTGGGGGCTTAGCAACGAGTGAATATGGTACCGCTTTGTCCATTCTGTTTTCCGCTCAAGACCAAGGCAAAACCCTGCACGTATTCGTTGATGAAACTAGACCACTTCTACAAGGTTCTCGGTTGACCACTTGGGAATGCCAACAACGCAACATTGCGACCACACTAATATGCGACAGCATGGCCGCCCAAGTAATGTCGGAAGGGAAAATTCAATCGGTTGTGACCGGTGCTGATCGGATTGCTGCTAACGGAGACGTTGCTAATAAGATCGGCACCTATGGACTGGCAATTCTTGCCAAATATCACCAAATTCCTTTCTATGTCGCTGCGCCTAGTAACACATTCGATTTATCGCTGAGCACAGGAAAGGGCATTCCAATCGAACAACGCAACAGTGATGAAATCACCCAAGGATTTGGGAAACCGACCGCACCTGCAGGCATCAATACTTATAATCCGGCATTTGACGTTACACCTGCGGAGCTTATCAGGGCAATTATCACAGAAAAGGGAATCATTTCGCCAGTATCCAGCGAAGCGATTGCAGCACTGCTATGATTTGAGCGAGCGTGCAATGAGCAACACAGCAGCGATCATGAAGCAGGCACCTAGTGGCACAACCCAGACGCCCACACCAGGGTCATTTTCAAACGGAAATATTCCACCTGCAAAAAACCCACCCGGCAGAAGAATGCTAGCGGTGATCAGACTCGGTGAAATCCACCGATGCGGCATCGCCCCCACGCCGCTATGTACCGTTAGGGCAAATGCAATGTGCACTAACCCCAACAGAGTGCCATGCGCATGGGCTAACGTCCACATCATTTTACGAATGTCACCTGTCACGTACGGAATCCACTTAAATCCTAAAAGACCCTCTAGGATCGTACCCAACAAAACAAACACGAATAAGGAACACCAGCCAACCCGCAAATGTCGTTTCACTGTCTCTGTGCGGCGTGCCGTAGAATCTTCCGTTGCCGAATCCACGTTGCTAGACGTGACGATTTCATTTCCAGTATCTGCCATCGATTCAATGCACTCCGATAAAAACGACTGGGTGAGAACTATTGCTGCAAAAACAATGCCCGATTGTGGCGTTGTTTGAGTAGAAACTCAAGTACAAATCAAACGAGTTGATCATCTGTTTTCCGCAGTACCCCACCAAATAACATGAGCTTATTTCGAGGTTAATTCTTTTAGCCGTAGGTCTGCTTTGACAGAAGCTTTTTCCATGACAAACGCTAACGTAACGGCCTTACCGCCCTGACATTTGGATTCATCGGCCGCTTCCATGAACGCGTAAATCTCCAGTGATTCCGCGCTTTGCACCGGCACAACACCACTACGAAAGAATTTCACGATATCGACCACCAATGGTCGATAACCTTGATAAGGACCAATCTCAGAGATGCCCTTGTCACCAAATGCGGTGCCACCATATCCCCCTTTGTAACCTCGGATGCCTCGGAAAGTGCCAACTCGACCGCCCTTCCAAACACCTGTCACATATTCGGTATCCTTAGTAGAAACACGCGCTACTTGCTCACAGCCGGTACCCATCACAGTAAACAAAGCTTCTACGCCGTGGATACCATACCAAAACAGGTCTGGATGAGTTGGTTCTAAGTTTGCTGGACTAAATGCCATCGCTCCATGAACTTTACCAATCGAACCATTGCGAATAGCAACAGCTCCTTTGGAATAACGCAATGAGGAACTCGTAAAACAGGGCACTTTGTGCTCCGCCGCGAAGCGAAAGATCGCGATCGCGTCTGCCAATGAAGCAGCAACCGGTTTGTCAATAAACAGGGGTTTACCCGCCAAGATCACTTCCATTGCTTGTTCTAGGTGAGGGCGACCGTCATTCGTTTCCAACAGTACAACATCGACATCGGCTATAACTTCTTTAACCGATGAAGCTATTTTAATTCCCATGTCGGCTATTTGTTTGGTGTATTCTGGAATCCGTGAAGCACTTGATTCAATATCTGCACTCCCCTGCGGATAGGCAATCACGACACGACAATTCGCGATGTCTGCCGCTGCATCGTCAGCATTCAATGCTTTGGTAAAAGCAATACTGTGTGAGGTATCCAGTCCGATCAAACCTACTTTCAGCGCCCCGGGTTCTACTGCTGTTACAGTCAAGTCCGTTAAACCTGGAATACCGGATAAAAACGTTAGACAAACACTGATTGCAATTAAGTTAAGAACGACACGACGACTCATGGGAATGCTCCGCAATTAAAACAGAAAACAGAAATATTTCTTGTGGTAAAAAAGTATTACTTAAGCGCCAACTCATTGTACGTTATTTTTTAGTGGCATTGGGAGCGGTAAAGAATCGAACACGATGATTCATCGTGTCTCCGACATACACCACACCGTCAGCATCAACGCAAATACCATGTGGTCGCCCCATTTGAGCTTTTGTCGCATCGGATCCGTCACCGCCGGATCCGCGACCTTGGGGACCATACCCACATACAGTGGATATTATATTTTGTTTCAAATCGATCATCCGAATCGCTTGGTTTTCAGTGTCAACGACAAACAGGCGTCCTTGCGGACCGACGGCGATCCCTTTGGGACCA
>JABHUV010000160.1 GCA_018658605.1 Planctomycetaceae bacterium
ATGAAACATTAGCCATCGCAATGAATCGCCTAGGGGGTAAAAGCAACACCGGTGAAGGTGGTGAAGATCCCGCACGATTTTCACCGCTGGAAAATGGGGATTCAAAACGATCCGCTATTAAACAGGTCGCCTCGGGACGCTTCGGTGTCACCATCTGGTATTTAGCCAACGCTGATGAAATTCAAATTAAAATTTCACAGGGCGCTAAGCCGGGTGAAGGCGGCGAGTTACCTGGTCGCAAGGTTAATGACACCATTGCGCGAATTCGTTACTCGACTCCAGGTGTTGGACTCATTAGCCCTCCTCCTCACCACGATATCTATTCCATCGAAGATCTCGCGCAACTTATCCACGATCTAAAAAATGCCAACCCAAGTGCTCGTATCAGCGTAAAGCTAGTATCCGAAGTTGGCGTGGGCACGGTCGCAGCGGGCGTATCGAAAGCACATGCCGATCATATCCTGATCTCCGGCCATAACGGGGGGACGGGAGCTTCTCCACTTACCAGTATCAAGCATGCTGGTTTACCATGGGAATTAGGGATTGCCGAAACACATCAAACTCTGGTCATGAACGACCTACGTAATCGTACCGTGTTACAAACAGATGGCGGACTTAAAACGGGCCGAGATGTCGCCATTGCAGCGTTACTAGGAGCCGAAGAATTCGGTTTCTCAACAGCACCCCTGATCACCTTAGGCTGTATCATGATGCGCAAGTGTCATCTCAACACCTGCCCCGTTGGCATTGCAACACAGGACCCAGAACTGCGTGCACGATTTGCCGGCAAACCAGAACATGTCGTAAATTACTTGTTCATGGTGGCCGAAGAGTGCCGCCAATATATGGCCGAAATGGGGTTCAAGTCGATCCTTGACATGGTGGGCCGCGTCGACTGCTTAGAAACTAAGGCTGCCATCGAACACTGGAAAGCAGACGGACTCGACCTGACAGCGTTACTCACACCAGCAAACAAACCGTCACCCGATACAGAAGTCACTTGCACCATCAAGCAAGATCATGGACTGGAACATGCCCTCGACAATCAACTTTTGGAGCTTGCCAAACCGGCTATCTACAACGGGGAAAGAGTTGAATTTGAACTGCCCATCGTCAATACCAACCGCACCGTGGGCACGATTCTCAGCCATCATGTCGTTAAAAGCATTGGTGGCAACCATCTTCCAGATGACACTATTCAAATACACTTCACCGGTTCAGCGGGGCAAAGCTTCGGCGCCTTTTTGGCTCAAGGAATTTCCATGGACATCGAGGGAGACGCTAACGACTATGTTGGCAAAGGACTCTCGGGTGGTCGCATTTCGGTTTATCCCCCACGAGAAAGTAGCTTCACAGCCGAAGACAACTTTATCGCTGGCAACGTTTGTCTCTATGGAGCAACCGCAGGCGAAGCGTTTTTCCGAGGACAAGTTGCCGAGCGATTCTGCGTTCGAAACAGTGGGGCCAATGCCGTCGTTGAAGGTGTAGGCGACCATGGGTGTGAATACATGACCGGTGGACGTACTGTAATCCTCGGTCCCACTGGTCGCAATTTTGCCGCAGGCATGTCCGGTGGCATAGCTTATGTTTGGGATCAAAACGGCGATTTCAATCTCCGCTGTAATCTTGAACTTGTCGAATTAGAACAAGTCGTAGACGGTGATGATATTGCAGAACTAAAAGAACTAATCGCACGTCATTACAAATTCACAGAATCCGCAGTTGCTGAACAGATTCTAGAAGAATGGGATCAGGTATTAAGTCAATTCATCAAAGTCATGCCAACCGATTATAAGCGTGTACTTGAAGAACAAAAAGCAACTATTGAAGCCTCCTCGTCAACAACTTAAAAATAGCCGTTGAAGTCAAACAGAAAATATCGCGTTTACAAATAGAAAAGATTAATGGGAAAACCAACCGGATTTAAAGAGTTTCAACGAGCGACGATCCCATATCGTCTACCGCTGGTACGTATTGATGACTATCAGGAAATCTACACCGCCCCAGATGTAGATCATCTCACCACACAAGGCGCACGTTGCATGGATTGTGGTGTACCTTTTTGTCAATCAACTTCCGGATGCCCAATCGATAACCTCATCCCTGAATGGAATGACTTGGTTTACCGAGGTCGGTGGGAAGATGCACTACGACGACTCGAAAAGACCAATAATTTCCCCGAATTTACTGGTCGCGTTTGTCCCGCACCGTGCGAAGGCTCTTGTGTGTTGGGCATTACCAATCCGCCTGTAACGATCAAAAACATTGAAAGCACCATAGTCAATCGAGGCTTTGAAGAGGGATGGATCACTGCTCAACCACCGGAACATCGCACCGGAAAAACGATTGCCATCGTGGGGTCTGGCCCCGCAGGCCTGGCAGCCGCTGATCAACTCAATCAAGCTGGTCACACCGTTACTGTTTTCGAACGAGCGGATCGTATTGGTGGATTATTGATGTACGGCATCCCCAACATGAAATTGGACAAGCAGGATGTGTTACGTCGAGTGCAATTATTGCAAGACGAAGGAATTACGTTCAAAACTGGAGTCGACGTCGGCAAAGATATCTCGCCCCAACAGCTCGTCAATGATTTTGATGCCTTGCTATTGGCAACCGGTGCCACGCAACCGCGCGACCTTCCTATCCCCGGACGTGAACTAAACGAAATCCATTTTGCCATGGATTTTCTTACCGCTAACACCCAGAGTTTACTCAATAGCGAACATGTCGACGGAGATTTCATCAGTGCTAAAGACAAAAAGGTAGTGGTCATCGGTGGTGGTGACACAGGGACCGACTGTATTGCCACGGCACTGCGACATGGAGCCGAAAGCATTGTTAACTTAGAGATCATTCCACAACCACCGGCAGACCGAGCTGATAATAACCCTTGGCCTCAGTGGCCTCGAGTTTATCGAGTTGATTATGGGCATGAGGAAGTCGCGGCGAAATGGGGCGAAGACCCGCGGGATTATGCGATTGAATCAGTACAGTTTAATGACGACGACCATGGCAATTTGAAGTCCATTACTGTCACTCAGGTGGACTGGTCCAAACCAGTCGAAAACGGGCCACCATTCTCTCGCGTCGTAGGTAGTGAGAAGACGATTGAAGCAGATCTAGTGCTGCTCGCGATGGGTTTCTTAGGCCCGGAACATTATGTCGTTGAAGCGCTGAAAGATGAAATGCAACTGGACCCCCGTAGCAACTACCAAGCCACTCACGGAGAATTCACAACAAGTATTCCTAGTGTCTTTGCCGCTGGGGATTGTCGGCGAGGACAATCGCTAGTCGTCTGGGCGATCAATGAAGGCCGCGGTGCCGCGCGGGCCATCGACCTGCATCTAATGGGCAGCACCACTCTACCCGCACCCGGCATCACCTTGGGCAGCCCCCTCGAACCCGCCTAAGATCGCGGTGGAGATCGGGGCGACTCTGACAGTTTGTTTTAGAGAAACCCAGCCATCTGGACTCTTAACTAAATGGATTCACCCATTCGGTATTCTTTGTTAACCAACAACGTAGCAGCGGTGACTAAACAACCGACATTAATGGCGGCCAGAAAAAACAGATCAAGGGGCGTGTTGCTCTCGAGGCTAAAGATATTCGGGTCACTTAATATGGGTAAGTCAAAAATCCTCCAATCCATCCAGCGAACCAACATGGATCGTAAATAATAGTGAATCGTAATTTTATTAACGACGGCCGGTAAAATCGAAATCACACCCTCAAAAGCTACCATATAAATAACCGCCATGATCAACGGTTTCTTATGCATGATCACACCTAGCATACAAAATAATGAGCAATAGGAAATACTGCTCAACACAACTAATGCTGCAGTCACACCCACGAACAGTCTAAAATCCGTCTCCAGTGCATGCGACGTTAAGGGTATTATTAACATCAAAGCGAACATGCCAGCTGCCATACTACGAGTCACCGCAACAAGGTATTTACCAAACATCAAGGCAACTTTACCTTGGGATCGTACGGCCACATAGGGCCAAGTGTTACCTTCCAATTCAATATGCAGAAATGATGACATCGACATCAAAGCGTTGAGTAAACATACCGCTCCAGGAATCAACACAACCACCAGCATGCCAGCATCTTCAATAGCGACATTGCCGGCACCATCTAAACGCCGGTTTATCAACAGCTGTAATGCCGACGGAAAAAGAATAATCAACAACCAAATGATGGTTGTTCCAATACCAAAGGATTGTTTTAGTTCGTATCGAAAAACTGCTAATATTTTGCCGATCATCTATTCGTCCCTCCGTTCACATTCAAAGGCAATGCCTGGGCTTCACCACGATGTATCCGCATTAGCATCTCAAAGACAGAATCCAGCGAGTCGTCTTCACTGTGTAACTCCGTTACCTCAATTCCTTGGTCCAATATCAGCGTTGCAAAGTTCTGACCAAACAAAACGGTATCAAAGGTCGTAACCTCCAATCCTCCACTGTCATCATGGAACGAAATCGAATCCACGATACCGGATGCTTGTAAGGCAATCGCTAAATCCGTCGAACGTTCTGTACGAATCCACACCTTTCGTGGCATATCTGACAACATCGATTGAATTTCGTTCACATTTCCGTCCGCCAATAATCGACCATTCATCATCAATAAGAAATTCTCGCAAATGGTTTCAACTTCATGCAGAATATGACTCGATACAATAAGCCCTCGACCCTGTTGAACCCAGTTGGTCAGCATGGACGTCAGCTCGTATCGTGCAATTGGATCCAATCCAGCGAACGGTTCATCCAGCAGCAGCAATTCCGGCTCATGGGCAATCGCCTGAGCAACCTTACAACGCTGCTTCATCCCCCGCGAATATTGATCTATTCCCCGTACTCGATCAGCTCGTGACAACCCGACACGATCCAGGGCTGTATGTGCCATGTCCAAGGCAATAGCGTGCCGATAGCCCACCATTTCCGTGTAAAGTGTTACCCATTCGAGTCCACTGCGTTTCGTCTGCAAGATATCTAGAGCACTGCAAAAACCAATTTTTTCAAGCAGCCTGTTGTTTTTCCAAGGTATTTCACCGACGACATGTAGCGTTCCCACGGTCGGTTTCAACTGACCCGTCATCAGATTAAGCAGCGTCGTTTTCCCTGAACCATTAGGACCTAATAATCCGTAGGAACCCTGTCCGACATCAACAGAGAAGTCGTTCACGCCGACAACAATGCCATAGAGCTTTGTGAGTCTATCTGCGGTAAACATGATGCCTTGTTTCCTGTAGTTTCCTGTAGTTTCCTGATACTTATTACTGTTCGCTAATGGTGCCTGTTAATTCTCAATGTTTCTTAACAGCGGCTACTTAAACTCGAATAGGTGCTACGATGCGGCGGCGCAGAATTATCAAACAAATGACGCAAACCAAACAAACCAACGCAAAGGCTAAACCGATATTACCTGTTTCCTGATCCATTCCAAACACCCACGACTGTAGATTTTCAAGTGTTTGCAACGGAGACAACCATGACCAATTTCCATCTAACCCCGATTCAACGAACCCAACAAAGTTAGGTTGATCCACATTATTATTCATGCGCACACCGCCTTCCACAACGGTCATTATGCCATAAGCGATCGATCCCATTATCCAAACTGCAAACCAACCAAAACTGGCAAAAATACTTTCACGCGTCAGCGACGACAAAGTTAATGCAAACAAGGTTGTCGGAACACACAAGACCACACTGGCAACAATGATGCGTAGCGGCAAATCCCAAGTAACCAACAAGACGGACATACTCGGTGATAACGCAACTCCCATGCAATACAGCATCAAGGCTGGCAGCGTTGTTAAACCTGTTAGAAAAACCCATACAATGGCACATTTTCCGAGTAGATACTGCCACGGTTTAATGGGTCGCGAATAATACAACAAAAATG
>JABHUV010000250.1 GCA_018658605.1 Planctomycetaceae bacterium
AGGGACGATAACTTCAACGTGGGGTTCATAAAACGGTCTGTTGGAAATTGTTGGGGAGTTAGTTTGACTGACAAGTCGATTATTTTAACATCTGCTGGTGGTGGATAACATCACCATCGCTGCTGGTATTGCAGCGGTGGGGATATGTCACGCAAAACCGTTTAAGACTAAAGAAGTAAGCTCGCCCTAGTTTCCTTGCCTAGCCGCGGTGCGGTAGGATGGTAAGGGTTGTCCGTGCGATACGAAGCGAATTCGAAAGACAAACTGTAGGTCAATGCATCTAACGCTTTGGAATAAGTTACTATTCGTACATATCTGAAATATTCCCCTCTTATTTTTCACAATTCTATGACCACGTCACGCCTCTTGCTTGTCTTTTACCTGCCGTGCTTGCTGTTTTTTGCGAATCTCACTCAGGCCGCAGATAAACCAAATATTATCTATATTATGGTGGATGATATGGGATACGGAGACCTGGGCTGTTATGGGCAGAAAGTCATCAAAACACCTCACATCGATCAACTTGCCAAAGAGGGCATGAAATTCACCGACCACTATTCCGGTCATACGGTCTGCCGACCCTCTCGATTGGTTCTGCTAACCGGTCGACACAGTGGCAACACACCCATCCATGGAAACACGCAATATTTGTTCCCTGAAAACACGCGTACGGTGACGACGCTGCTCAAGGGAGCAGGTTACGCTACCGGCGGGGTTGGTAAGTGGGCACTTGGAACTCCAGGTAGCAGCGGTGTACCAACTAAACAGGGCTTTGACTATTGGTTTGGGTATCTCAATCAGAGTAACGCCCACAACTTTTATCCAGAATACCTGTGGGAAAACAACGTCCAGTATCCATTAACCGGCAATGTCGTCGGCGACCAGCCAAAGGTTTCCATTAAACGGGTTACTTATTCACACGATGTTATGCATGCAAAAGCGATGAACTTTATTCGGGAAAATGCCGCTAGGCCTTTCTTTCTGCAGGCGCATTACACGATTCCACATACCAACAACGAAGGTGGACGCGCTACCGGAGATGGTCAGGAAGTTCCCGACTACGGCATCTACGCGAAACAGGACTGGCCCAACCCTGAAAAAGGTTATGCCGCGATGATCACTCGCCTTGATAGTGATATTGGGAACTTGATGGCATTGCTCAAGGAGTTAGCGCTCGATGAGAACACTATCCTGTTTTTCACCTCCGACAATGGCCCCCATCAGGAAGGCGGGCACAAGATGGAGTACTTTAATTCCAATGGTGAACTCCGAGGCTATAAACGCGATCTCTATGACGGAGGGATTCGGGTACCGATGATTGCTCGCTGGCCGGGGAGGATTGCCGCCGGCAGCTCCACGGCGCACCCTTCTGCGTTTTGGGATTTTCTACCAACTGCTTGTGAATTAGCAGAAATCGACCCCCCTAAAGATATCGATGGTATTTCCTATCTACCATCATTAATTGGTGGAAGACAAAAGAAACATGCGTATTTGTTTTGGCGGGCAGGTCAGAAGTTTGCAGTCCGCCAGGGAAAATGGAAGGCGGTACGCATCAATAATAATTCTGCTATCGAATTGTATGATTTATCTGCCGATTTAGGCGAGCAGAAGAACCTTGCTGAAGTGCACCCCGATCTAGTCACCAGGTTTGAAGCCTTGATTGAAAAACACAATCAATAACCGGCTGGTTTTTAGGGTTTGGCGTGTTCAATCATGAAGTTCGTTAATCCTTCATGATGAAACCATCCCTCCCACAGGTTGTGTCCCTGGCCTTGGATGACTTCCACTCGCGCATTACCGCCCGCCGCGGTGATGCGTTGAGCAAGCAACTTTGAATTCGGCTCTAGTGGAACCACTCTGTCACTATCACCTTGAATATGAAAGATGGGCACTTTGGCTTTTGCCAGTGGTTCTAGTTGTTCAACAGGATTTAATTGCAGCAATCGTTCTTCTAGTTGTGCCGGTGTCAGTCCAAAGGCAGGAGCGGCCCGACTGACTCCGGGATAGCTTGTCAGATTACAGACTGGGTAAATACCGGCAATACCACCAACGGATTGGGGGTGCTTATTTGCCCAGCTATAGATCATTAAACCGCCTCGACTGCGGGCAAGCAAAACGGGCTTGGTAGCGAAGCCCTTGTTCGAAGTCAGTTCTTGATAGAGCGATTGATACAACTTGCGACCCAGAGGACTGCCATAGGATTCCCCAACGTCGATACCGGCAATAGCAATCCCGTGTTCATGCAGCTTTGTAAACATCCAGGTTTCATGTTTTCCAGGTAGTCCTTGCCCAAGTGTAGGAGCATACCAAACCCAGGGAATTGGTTTTTTTTTATCGGCCGTAGGTGGAATCATAGTGAAGGCGCGATGTTCTTTGAGCTGGAAATTCACGCGTGTTTCGAAAACGTTCTTATCCGCACTTATTGTTGCTGCGGTCGTTAAACACATGGCGATACATAGCATCCAGCGTGACATAGGTTTTATCCGTTTTGTTAAAGAGGAATTGTTAGCGTGACGGCTTCATCGCCATTGGAACCGATTAAGTCAGCACGCCTCTTAGTCTATGTTATCCTTAATCAATTAATCGATTAGGGGAGGCTGGTGTTGGTCTCAACTTCTTAATTTTTCCGTTATCTCCAGCGATGCGTCCACTGGAAACTTCTGATATCTGAGGCCCATACTTGAGACTGTCCACAATGGCACCCTGATTGGTGAGTATGATGACTTCACCATTTTTGGAGAGTTTGAAATTAGCATGCAGCCCTTCGTCCTCCCCATCTTCATCGGCCCAGATGATGAGGTATCCACCTGCTTTGATAATCGTGCTGGCTGGAATTTTCCATTTATAGATATCACCCTCATCGTCAGTTAGAAACATGCCGGACAAATCGACGTCGGTACTGCCATAGTTGACCAGCTCGATCCAGTCTTCAAATTCGCCTTGGGGATCTTTATTAGTCCGTTTGTTGGAAGCTAGGAATTCACTGATTGCCACCTTGACTCTCATGTCTCCTTGAGCCACGCGTGGTTTTGGAATCGTTGGGCGTTCGATGTCCAACACGGCAACCGCACTGATTTCTTCATGCTTCAAAAGAAAGTCACGTCGCTGTCCTATGAAATCATTGATGCTGCCGGGAGCTGCGATTTGATTGTCCTGTAGCGGAGCTGTTGCGGTGTCAAAGGCCTCGTAGGAGAGCATTTTACGGGTGTCGATTTGTACTTCGGAATCTATCAGATTTCGATAGTGAGTGATTAAGGGTGTTAGAGTTTTATGTGTTAGGTTCTTTTCAGCAATGGTTCGCAGGTACTGTAGATAGAGTTTGCGGTACTGTGGAACAGCCAGTAACCGGCTGCGTAAAGGCATACGTTCACTATCGAGTCCTACCAGCGGATCTAAGGTTGGACCTCCATGCCCCGGCCCACCGGGTCCACGACCGCCGGGGCGACCAAACCCCTGAGGCCGACCGAATTGTCCGCCGGGAGGCAAACCAGCTGCTGGCACACCAAGTTGTTCAGGCGGCGGTCCCGGCAAGCCTCTGGCCGGGGGGCCACCACCTCGAAAAGATTCATTCATGTCATGGGGTAGGATGTGAAAGGTTCCCCGCGGGTCAAGATAGATACTATAATCGCTGGCACGAGTCCAGTAACCGTCACTGTTGACCACTGCCACGTCAATTGCCAAAAATCGTAAAACTCCATCAACGTTGAGAATGGGTTCAAGGGCTGTGGGTAAATCCTCAAGGGGTGTTTCATTCAGTACTTTACAGAGCTGAATTAATGCGTTCCATGAATCATCATCGTCACGAGATTTGATTTCAAATCGTTGGCGATAGGGGGCGATGTCATCCCCGAGATAACGTAGTCCACCATCTGCCTGTGGACTTCCAGCAACTTTCCAGCGTGCACCGACAGTCGTTCCATAGAACTCTTTTAGAAAATCTTTGTTGAATTGTTGAACGTTACTATAAATGCCCCAGCTCTCGCCGTTGATAACCACTTTGACCATATTTGCTTTGGGCGTAGGGAGGTAATCCGACGCCAGTTGGGAGAATAAGATGCTACTGAGAAACGAAGCATCTCCATTACAGTTCAGCAGATTGAGAGTCTTATAGCCATACAGTTTTTGGTCTCCGTCAATAAGATCCATCGAAAGGTTCAAAGATCGCTTTGATCCTGCCGGTACATGTCCAAAAGAAGATTGGCCGCGAAATTTGACACCGACCAACGGATACTCCGTACCATCGACGATGACGGTTGCGGGCATTTCAACATCGGTATCCTTGAACTTCGCCATTTCATCTTCCCATGTGTCTGTATCAAATTCAATAAAAATGGTTCGGAGAATGGTTGAGTCGTAGAGCGACAAGTCAGGATAATTTTTGACATCATTTGGTGAGACTTTAGGTCCTGCGGAACCGCTCTGCGCTGTGGCGCCTCCGGGACGACCTCCGGGTCGACGTCCCCCTCCGCCAAAAGATTGTACTTCCGCCAAAGCTTTCTGACGTTCAATAGGATCGAGATATCCGTTTTCATCAGCATCATGTTTTTCAGTCAGCTTTTGTTCCACTCGATTAGGGCCCCTACCGGCCCCCATATCACCAGGGCGACCAAAACCGGGTAGTCTTTCCTGGAATCCGGGTAAAAGTTCTTCAATCGTGAGCTTACCATCCTTATTAAGATCTAATGCTTGAAGCACGGCGGGTGCTTTAGACAATTCTTCTGCTGAAAGCTCACCATCGTTATCGGCATCAAGTTTTAATGAAAGTGGATCCAACGGTGGCCTAAATGGATCATTAGGATTTGCTCCTTGAGGCGGCTGGCCAAAAGCGTTAGTTGCCAGAAAGCAGACCATGATAGAGTGAACGAGCATACGCATGGTTTAAAAGCTCCAAGAAGTGTAGAAGGCTATTGAATTTTGATACGTGCAAGCGGAAAAAGTTGACGCAGTTGTTGGATTAAATCGGTTGTATCTTCTAGCTGAATTCCGCGCAGCTCAAGACGAATTTGTGAATTCCCTTGTTGGCTGTCAATTCGTTTAACTGAAAAATCGGCAAACAATTTACTGACCGTGGCAACGACCCCTGTTTCATGATCGATCAACGGTTCAATGGTCTCTTCGGTGACTGTGAGTAAGATAGGTTCATCTGCCACCGGTTCTTGTTGCCGACTCATCCAGATAGCACACAGCGTCGATATGGCTACCAAGATTACCGCCAGTAGTACGAATTCTGCACCCAACGCCAGACCAATGGCAATGCAAAGGAATAAATAGACAAGTTCCTGGGGCCTGCGAATTGCTGTGCGAAATCGGACGATGGAAAGCGCACCCACCATGCCTAGAGACAACGCGAGCGACGACTTAATTGTGGCAATAACCCCGACCGTTACGATAGTCAGCAGTGGGAAAATAATTGAAACGGTGTCTTCGGAACGTGGGTCATTGAAACGGCGATAGATGAATCGCACATACAGTGCTAAAAGCCCACCCATTGCCAGATACATCAATAAGTTCAAAGCGGATGAAGTGTGTTCGGCGTTGCCGACAGATTTCAATTCATCCAAGAACGCGTTTAGTTGATCTTCCATCTATAGTTTGTTTCCACGAAGAGGAAATTCTGAATTGATGAGGTTTTATGATAAGCTACTTGAACCCCCCAAAAAAGGCTTTGTTTCGCATAAAGCTTATGAGTGGTTGTCCGAAACACGATATTTCTATAAATCTTCCTACCACATTAATTTCCTGCGAATGCGGCACTCAGCGGAGACCCCAAACCACACAGCATCCCCTATGGTAGCTTCGGATTCTTCAGTTGGTTTATAAAGAATGTGTCTGCCGTTTCGACCATCTCATCAAACCAGACTTGTTTTCCCAGAAACGGATGCGGTGCATCCTTGATGACCGTCAGTTGGGACGGGATACTTAACTTTTCCATTTGCCGGCGAAACACATCTGCATGCGTACTGGGATCATCCGTTTCCCCTGCAAGGAAAGAGCAGGGTGGGTCAGCCTTATCGAGGTGATACAGCGGAGATGCCATGCGATAGGTTGCCGGATTGTCTTGTTGTGTGCCGCTGAGAAATTGTCTCCAGATTTTCCCCCGATCCTCGACTGCAGAAATTGTCCGCGTTCTCTCGGAAAGCAGGTCCGTCTGAGCGCCCATGGGCACAGCCGCCTGTATCGCGCTGCTGAATTCGGCATTTCCCCCAGCACCTTCAAGTTCCGGTATACCGGCCGACGTCGCGAGCAGCGCCGTCAAATGTCCGCCAGCGGAAAGCCCAATCGCACCGATATTGTCGGTATCGATACCGTACTGTTTTGCATTTGCCCGCAAGAATCTAACGGCTGCTTTGCAATCGTGGATCGCTGCCGGAAAGGGCGCTTCGCCACTGAGGCGATACGAAATCGTAGCGGCGACATACCCCCGCGCTGCGAGTGCTTGAGCGACCTTTTCATGACTGATTCGATTCCCATTGGCCCAACCGCCACCATGTATGCAAACCACCGCGGGCAACTCCCCCCAGACTCCCTTTGGTCGATAAATATCCATTTCCAGTGTGCGATCACCATATTGCGCGTAGGTCACATTCGGTTTCGCATGCAGACGATTCAGCGTCATTTGGGGGATCTCGGTCCGTCCGTCCGCTCGAGGCTGTGGTGCTTCTCCTGCGGGCCGCGCGTCGAGCCGCATTTCCTCCTGAAACAAAATTGCCATGCCACGCAGCTTGCGGGCGATTTCCTGATTACGTACCAGTTTGGATTCCGCGGGATCTTCCGCAAGATTGTATAGCTGGGGGCTCGGATTTAAGTAGAGTTTCCAGTTGCGCCAGCGAACGGCTGCCAGCGCGCCTTGACTACCATGATAAAAGAAAGCGTCATTGTATTCGTTACGATGGATCAGGGGAGCCCATTCGCCGCGGGGATTCCACCGACGCCGAAGCGGGACCGACGCGTTGAGTGATTTTTTCATGCCGGGAGGCGGCACAATCGTGGTTTCGCCCTTCAGCAGTGGGCTGATGTCGCGCCCGTCGATCACACGGCTGTTGGGAATCTGGATTCCAGCGAACGTGGCGAGCGTCGGATACCAGTCCATTGCTCGTACGACTGCCGCCGACTCCCCGCCAGTCTGTAATCCCAACCCCGGACCCCAGGCGATCGCCGGCACGCGAATGCCGCCTTCGTAGGTCGACAGCTTGCGGCCGCGAATCTCCTGCTGGGGCGTACGCCCGGGTCCCCGACCATTGTCCGAGGCGTAGACGACGATCGTATTGTCGTCGATTCCCAGCCGTTTCAATGCATCGAAAATTCTGCCGACGTTGTGATCGAGTTCCTGAATAGCATCGCCGTATTCACCCCAGTTTGAACTGCCTTTGAATGCTTCACTGACCCCGAGAGGAACGTGGAGCATGGTGTGTGGCAGATAGAGAAAGAACGGGCCTTGCTTGTTCTTTTCGATAAACTGAATCGCCTCATCGGTATAGACCTTTGTCAGTTCTGCCGGATCGGCCGGACGCTTGACGACATCGTCATTGCGCATCAAGGGGACGCCGCCCTGTTGTTGGAAATAAACGATCTCTACGGGGTCCAGGTTGTGTAGTAGTCCAAAATAGTAATCGAACCCCTGATTGCGGGGTAGGAAAGGCTCGTGAAAGCCGAGATGCCATTTTCCGATGCAAGCGGTTGCGTAGCCATTGTCCTGCAGTAACTCGGCAATCGTCAGTTCGTCGGGATGAATACCGGATGGCGAATCTGCTCGATGCACCCATATTTCGTTGCCCACACGACGGGGGTAACACCCGGTCAATAGGCCTGCGCGAGACGGGCTGCAGATAGGCGCTGCGGCGTAATAGTCTGTGAAGCGTACACCACCAGCTCCCATCGCATCAATGTGCGGTGTCTCTACCTCGGTCGCTCCGTAACAACCGAGGTCGTAGTAACCCTGGTCGTCAACAAAAATAAAGACAATGTTGGGTTTGCTTGCTGCGGAGGCATCGGCCGCAGTGATAATGACCGGCAACGCCAGCAGGAACATCAGGGAGACTAGTAATGGAACAATGGTTTTCATTGACTTCTCCAGGGGAACGTTGGTTGGATGGAACAGCGAATATGAAATGAACAGAGTTGAAATTCACATCATGTAATATACCCCGCTGGAAATAGTTTTCCAGATGTCGGCAGTGATCCTCACACGCTATCGCTGTCTTGCTGACAGGCGGGAACTGAGCATTCGCGGTCGCTTGGCGCGGGGGATGTCATTCGCTGGGGGAGGGTGCTAGGATAAAAAAATTGGAAGCCGCCAGCGTTTGACCATTCGCCCAGAGGACGATAATGCATTTTCAGAAACTTAGTTTTGCTTTATTGCTACTGTTGGCAATGGCTTTTACTGGTAGGGCTGAGACTCCCAATGTTTTATTCCTAGCGGTCGATGATATGAACGACTGGCTCGGTTGCCTGGAAACCACGCCCCGTGCGATCACGCCAAATATTGACCAACTCGCCGCGCGGGGAGTTAACTTTACCAATGCTCACACAGCTGGTGTGTTCTGTGCACCGTCTCGCGCTGCTATTTTTTCGGGCCAGTTTGCCTCGACGACCGGTTGCTATAGGACGGCGACTTATTTCTACGATCATCCGCAAATCGAACCACTGCAACTCAGCTTCGCAAAAGCAGGTTATGAAACTTTCGGTGCGGGAAAGCTGTTTCATCATCACGCCGGCGCAATCGATCAACGGGGATGGACCCAGTTCTTTCTCCGCAATCAAAGTCAGCGGGAAAGCGGCTGGCCACTGAATTCTTGGAGCGAAGAAACCCCGTTTCCGAAGCCCTTTCCTAATAGTATTTATAACCGTGGTCAAGAGATTACGGGCGGATTATTTTTGGAATGGGGCGCGATTCCCAATGAGCGGGAAGAAGAGATGGCCGATACGAAGCGGATTAATTGGGCCGTTGAGAAATTACAACAGCAACGGGACAAACCCTTCTTTCTGGCCGTTGGAATTTACGCTCCGCATTTCCCGAACTATTGCCCTCAGAAATACTTCGACCTGTACGACGTCAATGATATCGAGCATCCTCCCTACAAAGCAGATGACCTAGATGACTTGCCGCCGAAGATAAAAAAGATCAAGACAGCACGCTCCCGAATCCACCAAAAACTTGAAGATCTCGATGCGATTGAGGATGCCATTCACGGTTACCTTGCCAGCATGAGCTACGCGGATGCGATGATGGGTCGGGTACTCGATGCACTGGAAGCTGGACCGCACCAAGACAATACAATTGTTGTTCTTTGGAGTGACCATGGTTATCACCACGGCGAAAAAGGAGACTGGGGCAAGCACACTCTTTGGGAGCGCACATCCAATGTACCGTTGATCTGGGCTGGTCCCGGAGTTGCGCAGGGTAGCAAGACGGATGTTACGGTCAGCCTGATCGATATGTATCCAACGCTCCTCGAGATGTGCGGACTGCCGCAACCGCACCAGAAGTTAGAAGGTGAGTCCATCGCTGCAACACTTGTAGATCCCGCGTTAGCAAAAGACCGCAGCGTTTTTCTGCCGCACATGAATCCTCATGAATACGCCATCATCAATCGCAACTGGCGCTATATCCGCTATGGAGAAGATGGTGAGGAACTCTATAACGTACTGGCCGACCCTAACGAGTGGACGAATCTCGCCTCGCGACCGGAACATGAAGGTCTGAAAGCAGAGCTGCGGGCGCTGGCACCGAAAAAATTTGCTGAACCGGGAACCAAGTTGAATGCGCGGCGGAATCTGGTCATCGAGGGAGAGAGTTTTCACTGGGTAGTGCCGTAGTCGCGCCGTTGCCCCAAGCATCCCGACGGTTCGACTGGAATCTGGTAAAATGTTTATGACATCCTGTGATGTTGTGGTTGTAAGCCATGTAAAGATATGCGTCGTGAGAGTGACAAAATGCAACGTTCGTTTATATACCTGATACTCCTGACAAGCTTGATTGTCTATACGCCAGACCAGTTACGTGCGGTGGACGAACAGGAGTCACTGGCGTTGCTGGTCCAGACACTGGATACAATCGAGGATCCCGCGGTCCAAACTGTTCTGCTTCAGGGAATGTTAAATGGTCTGGATGGCCGACGGAATGTTCCTGCCCCCGCTGCTTGGCTCAAGGTCGGTGCAAAACTTGCCAAAAGCGATAACCCGCAGGTACGTGAACTGGTATCACGACTATCACAGATTTTTGGCGATGAAGCCGCCATGCAGCGGGCTCTGGCAACCGTGCAGGATCGCTCCAGTCAACTCGATGCCCGCCGCCGTGCACTGTATTCGTTGCTGAACCAAAAAAATAAAAGTGTTTCTGCGTTGCTGGAACAACTGCTGGATGAGCCGGAATTGCGACTGGATGCGATTCGTGGTTACGCTACGATCGAAAATGAGCGTGCCCCCGAGATTTTGTTGCCACGTTACGTGAAATGGACGTCGGAACACCGCCAGGCAATCATTGAAACATTAGCGACCCGACGAAAATATGCAGAATCGTTATTAGCTGCGATCAAAGCGGAAAAGATCCCAATAGCTGATATTCCGTCCCACGTCGCTCGGTCGCTCAGCCTGATTTTAGGCGATTCGTTTGTCGAGGTTTATGGGGATGTTCGACAGTTGTCCGTGGATCGCACCAAACAGATCAACAAATACAAGGAACTATTAAGTTCTCCTGCCTTTGCCAATGCAGATCCGGCCAGCGGACGACTCATTTTCAAAGAGACCTGTGCAGCGTGTCACGTACTGTATGAGACGGGCGGAAAAATAGGTCCCGACCTCACTGGTTCCAACAGGGCTAATCTAGACTACATCCTGTTAAACAGCATTGATCCGAGTTACGATGTTCCCCTGGGATATAAAATGGTCATCATTCAGACGGTTGACGGTCGCGTCCTCAACGGTGTCATTGCCGAAGAGAACGCTCAGCGGATTATTTTAAAGACCGTTCAGCAGCCGACCGTGGTTATTCTCAAGAGTGACATTGAAGCTCGAAAAATCTCACCCAAGTCGATGATGCCCGACGGTCAGTTGGATAAACTGAAGCCACAGGAAGTCATGAACCTTATCAAGTATTTGCAAACAAGCGAACAAGTGGAACTGGCACAATGATCCAACAAGAGAAAATGATACGTTTTGAAAAAACTGATCCCCATAGACGGCTTCAGCGGATAACTTCTCCGCTGGCGATAATCTGTCTGATCATCCTAGCCGCGGTAGCAATCAGGCCGTGGATGGTGACCGCTCAACAACCAAAAAACCAGCTCCCTAAAAAACAACATAAAACCAGCAATGCGCCGTTTCTTAAGCCTGCTGAAGCGGTAAAAAAAATGGCCATCCCCGATGGTTTTGATGTTTCAATTTTTGCTGCTGAACCGGACATCGGCGAGCCAATTGCATTTTGCTTTGATGACCGTGGCCGTATCTGGGTGGTTGAAAATTATAACTATCGCACGCGGAGAGAACATACCGACGAGAAAGTGACTAGGATTCAAATTCTCGAAGATACCAATCGTGACGGCGTTTTCGACAAGAAAAAAACCTTTACCGATAAGTTAACCTTCACCTCTGGGATTGCACTAGGCTTTGGAGGGGTTTTCGTTGGTTCGCCACCCAATCTGTTGTTCATTCCGGATCGCAATGGAGACGATCTACCGGACGGCCCTCCTGAGGTCTTGCTCAACGGTTGGGGGATCAACGATCGACACGAGACATTGAACAGTTTCAATTGGGGACCCGATGGATGGCTTTATGGATGCCATGGTGTGTTTACTCAATCTCAGGTTGCCAAACCAAACGAAGATGACTCGGCCCGACAATTCATCGACGGTGGAATTTGGCGTTATCATCCCACGCGGAAAACATTTGAGGTTTTCGCACGCGGGCTGTCGAATCCGTGGGGGTTTGATTTTGACGATCATGGGCAGGGGTTTGCAACTTGCTGTGTAATTCCTCATCTATTCCATGTCGTCCAAGGCGGTGTCTACCATAAGCAAAGTCGTCCCCACGTGAATCCACATATTTATGATGATATTAAAACGATTCGTGACCATACCCACCTTTCAGCCCATGGGGGTGCCAGAATCTATCTAGCGGATGCTTTTCCCAAGGAATACCGTAATCGTTTGTTCATGTGTAACATCCACGAACACGCTGTGTTGACCGATGTATTGGTTCCAAACGGAAGTAGCTTCATCGGAAAACATGGGGATGATTTTATGCCTACCAATGATCTGGCTTGGGTCGGATTTAGTGTTGAGGTTGGGCCAGAAGGGGGTGTCTACATACTGGACTGGCATGACACCGATGTCTGTGGTAATACGATTAATTTCCCAAACAGTGGCCGCATTTATCGTATTACACCGAGCGGTGCTGAGGCCGTTGCTGCGCCAAATCTGAGATCGCAAACAGACGCGGAGTTGGTCGCCTTGCAGACGCATTCCAATGATTGGTATGTGCGACAGGCGCGGGTGCTGCTTCAGTCGCGGGCGGCGGCAGGACAATTGGATAAAAAGCGTGTCCATTTATTACTGCAAAAGCAATTTGACTCAGCAACTACTTCCCCCAAACGATTGAGAGCATTTTGGGCATTGCATGTAACTGGAGGTTTAAATTCGGAGCAACTGCTGAATTACCTGAAACATTCCGATGCATATGTCCGTGCTTGGGCCATTCAATTACTGGGCGAAAATAGCAGCGTGAATGCATTTCAAGTAGCGGAGAAAACCGATAAGCCAGTTCTGTCGGCTGCCGTGTTAAAACAACTGAACGGCATGGCCGTCGAGGATTCTTCGGCCATCGTACGTTTGTATTTGGCTTCCATTGCCCAACGACTACCTTTCGAAAATAGATGGCCGATTCTGGCAGGACTTGTCGGCCATGAGGAAGATATTGAAGATCCGAATTTACCACGCATGGTTTGGTTTGGATTAGAGCCGATGGTACCAAAATACTCCCAGCAGGCGCTCCAGTTGGCCGTTGGTGGGAAATACCCAAAACTGCCCGGATTTGTTGCCCGCCGGTTGCTGGGTGAAGCGGATACTGGAAAACAGAATCCAGCTAAACAACAAAGTGCTAGTGAACAAAACAAAACCATCCAGCGTGTGGCTGCGGGTTTTAATGTGCAAAATGTCGGGGAACGTGGAGTTGTCTATCATGCCGTATTCCGGAATCGCACAGCCGTTCAGACGCATCCCTTAAATCGTGAAACACCATGTGTCCTTTCGCGAACGGTGGATGTTCCAGCCGACGCAAAAACCGAACTGAAGATAATCGCCAGTCACCATCCACACGGCGACTGGCAACTCCGGATCCTAGCGGGCAAGGAAGTTCTTAAACAACAAATCGTGCGTTCCTCCGAGGTCGACAAAGAGTGGCTGGAGGTTACAGTGGATCTGTCTCGTTTCGCAGGACAAAAGATCGAACTTGCGATCGAGAACCGGGCGAATGACTGGAAGAATGAGTGGGCGTATTGGCATACCATCCAGATTGTCAGTGACTGATCGATAAACCGTATTCTGAAAACGCTCGGCAGCGTAAAGGAGCCAATCATGAAACAATATTTTTTAAGCCTCAGCTTCTTAATTCTGTTGATCACCTCTGTTGTGACGGGTAAAGAGAAACCGAAGATTGTTTTTCTGTCCGGCACACCCAGTCATGGCCGTATGCATCACGAACACCGTGCCGGCAATATGATCCTAGCCGAGGCACTCAATCGCTCTGGACTCGAGGTCAACGCCGTTGTGGTTCCCTACTACGGTTACCCAAAAGACAAGACCATCCTCGAGGGGGCGGCGACCGTCGTGATTTTCTGCACCGGACATCGAGGGCACCTATTGAATCCTCATCTGGACGAGTTTGATAAATTGATGGACAAAGGTACTGGAGTGGTGATGATCCACTGGGCCACGGAAGCTGAAAAAGGGAAACCCGGTCAGATGTTTCTCAAATGGATGGGTGGATTTTGTGATCTGGATTGGTCAGTCAACCCGCATTGGACACCGGACTTTAAAGAATTCCCCGACCATCCGATCTGTAATGGGGTCAAACCATTTCGAGTAAACGATGAATGGTATTACCATATGCGTTTCACCAAAGAGTTGAAGGGGGTTACTCCGATTCTCTCAGATCTGCCACCCGCAGAGACGTTGCGCCGCGGTGACGGTGCACGCAGTGGGAACCCCACCGTACGGCGGGCCGTTGCGGCAGGGGAAAAGCAACATGTTGCTTGGGCCTATCAACGGCCCGACGGAGGACGTGGATTTGGATTTACCGGTGCACACAATCATGATAGCTGGCGCGACGATGGTTTTCGAACCATCATGCTTAATGCGATTCTCTGGACGGCGAAAGTTGATGTGCCTCCCAATGGTTGCCCGTCTCCGGTGCCATCCAAAATCGAAATTGAAAAGAACCTTGACGGCAGCTAGTCCCTGTGACTGTTAACGACGCTAATGCAATTGCAGTAAGTTGACAGTACGCAAGCAGTTTATTTCTTGGGAATGAAATTTAGCGTATAGTAGGCTTGCTTGTGTAGCAGCGGAAGACCGGCGGAGTTTCGAACACCGTCCATGTGTAGTTCGTGTACGTGGCCACGCTGTAATCCGTCGATGGTCAGAAGCACGCTCTTGGCGTCTGGCGAGACGGTCGCACTCTTGATGATTGGCTCGGTATGATCCACTTCGGGGCTTCCGTAAGACGATTGATAAATGTAGGTGTAGGTACTGATTTTGTAGGACGCTAGATCCTCGACAGATTGTTTATCAACGGGATGCGTAAATGTCAGTTCAAAGCCATTCGGTTTAGCCCGCATTTCATGAACCTCAAACGGTATTTTCCCGCTCCAGTTCATTCGCTCTAAAGCAAATGGTCTGTTTCCCCGAGATCCCCAACCACGGTTAGTTCCCCCGACAAACATCGCCCCGGACGGATCCAGTTGCATGGACAGACTGCCGCTGGCAAACCCTTCTCGAAATGGAAAACAGACGCCCTGATAATGTCCGTCAATTTTCTCGAGAAAGACCCGCATGACCGTGCTGTATGACTGATCTCCGACGAACAGCTGATTTTTAAAGGGGCCAAAATTCCCTCCGCTCGTGTCACAAATAATACCACTGGCTGATTTTCCCATCTTGTTGTAAGGAAAGAATACAGCGGTTGGCTCTAGGATTGGATTCTTGTCAAATTCGGTCATGATTCGACTGCCGCTGGCAGGGTCTGCCGGACGCGCGCCAATTGCATCGGTCAAGTCGTACCAACGGTTGCCTCCCGGATGTCCCTGAAATGATCCGGGCTTTAACCACTTGAGGCCGCACGTGCCGTTCCACGGACCCTGGTTATCGGTGTAAAACGTATTCCCTAAATGATCCGTGCCAATGCCCCCGGGCGAGCGGATTCCAGAACAGGTTGGCGTCACTTTACCATCCGCTCCAATCCTTAAACACCAACCACGATAGGGAACATTGCTGTTAAATGAGCCCGTCAGACATAACACCACCCAAGTATTCCCCTGGTGATCCACTTTACTGCCAAAGGCGTATTCATGGTAATCGCCGCTTATTTCCCACCCATCGGAAACTGCCTGAAAAAGGTCACCTGTTCCATTCTTGTCTAGGTCTATAATCTTGGTCACTTCACATCGCTGAGTGGTAAATAAGCCCCCATCGTGGAAAGACAATCCAAGAATCTCGTGCAACCCAGACGCATACAAACTGAATTCCATTTCTGCTGCTGTCTTGGCTAGTGGATGATCAACCAGATAAATATCTCCCCGACGGGAGGCAACGGCCAATTTCCCATCAGGCATCATTTCGATAGCACTGGATTCCAATACCACCCCATCCGGAATAGGTAACTGTAGCAACGGGTAGTAATCGTCTTCCGTTGGCAACGTTTTATTTTGTGCCTGTACTGTACATGAGCACAGTACGATGAGCAGAATCCCGAGGCCATTTGTTTTGTGAATCATAGTTCTCTTTTTCTAATAACTTAGTTTGGCTTCAATGATGGTCGGTAAGCCTTTACCACTGGTAGTGAATTTTGATTAGCGCCACGTGGCGTTTGTCCCTATTGGACAGATCGACCGGAACGATTAATTCCTTGCCGCGGATAACGGGTTTGCCCACATTTCCGGTGACCGTCAGCGTCCATTGTCCGTCCACAGTAATTGTCCCATCGTTATTGACGACTAGTGAATTTGCAGCGACAACGGCTCGAATAAATAGATTGTGTTCTTCGGCGTCGGAGCTCACGGTAATCGTCCGTGTGAGTGCCGGAAATTCTCCGCCGTCCTCCTCAGGATTGGGGAAATCAAAGACCCGCATTTTATTTAGCTGATACAGAAAGGTCGGTTTTCGATTATCCCCAAGTTGATACCCTAGGAATCGATACCCTTGTTTTTTGATATCCCCAGTGGGCCACTTGCTATCGTTGGATTCGAGTAGAGCCAGAGCAGGGGCCTGTTGAAACGACAGCACATTGTCACCCAGCGGCGGCTGGAATCCCTGTCCCCGTCCGTTCCAATGTTTTCCAGCATCAATAAAGGAACCGTGCCATAATAATGCAATATTCATCTGGTTCGCATCAAATGCAAGATTTGCTTTTTCCGGATAGCCGACTCCGATCGCCCGCGGCCCAGCACCCTCAATGAAATTCCGGTAGATTATCGCGTCATCAAAAACATAGAGCTCTTCTAGATTTTGACCGATACCTTGTGGGATCGATGCCTTGGGGCCGTCGTCGAGATATTTCCAGACCGAATAAATCTGCTGGTCCATACTGCCTTCAAGCACTTGAGGGAGCAGGACTTGTCCGTTCGGCCACGCCGAGGGCATGCGGGTCAGAGGTCGTAAGGCCACGGGATTCTGAACATATTTGTAGAACCAGTCATACTGGAGACGTTTGGTCATCTGTGTCATATCTAGCGACTGAACCCCAGTCGCTTTTTGATTGCCAAAGGTGTGGCATTTAATACAGGAAAAACCTTTCGAGCCAACCAGTCGACGACCGGTTAGCTTCAGCAACTTGTCGCTGAAAGCATCCGTCTGATGAGTGAGTGGTTCGGCTTTATCCACTTTCGCAAATTCAGCCGCCAAATGCCCAACATTGGCTTCACCGAATTTGGGCATCCGTGTAAACATGTACGGACGAACCTTGGTTCCGTTGGCCAGTAAGTCTTTTAACCAACTTGGCTGTAGTTTTGAGCCGGTATCGCTCAGTGGCGGAGGAATTCTGGCCTCATCTCCCATCTCTTTTTGATCCGTTAGAAAGAAGGCCTGTCGTTGTTCTAGGACACCACCCTTTTTATTCCGCTCATGACAGGTATAACAATTCATTCGTACAAACGTACGATCGATGTGTTCGGATCCGGTTAGCTCTAATTCCGGTTCGCTATGGAGATAGGCGATTGCTGCCTTCAGATCCTGTTGCTGACGATTTGACAGATGATAGTTGGGAAGCGTTCCGGTCGCGGAAATGCATCCATCTCCTTTGAGCTCCGCGAGCATTTGAAAATCAGCGGTCGAAGCGAGTGTCTGGTCGCCCTGTTTTAACTGATGGCAGTCAGCGCATCCCAACGTAGCGAACTGCTTTGCACCGCGTATTGCTTTTTGCGGATCGACGGCAGCCAAGTCGGCATTATTTTGTTTCACAGGCTTGGGGGTATACAAGACCACGTCCATGGGTTGTTTATTCAATCCCTGTCCGGCAATTTCCACCTGCAAAGACTCTTGCCCACCCGCTTCGAAATACTCAACGACCAATTGATGTTCACCCTGAGATAGATTTATTTTGGCGGAAACAACCTTGTGTGGGTGTACTTCGTCAAAGGTAATCAGCGGATTTCCGTCAATAAGCAGGCGTGAACCGTCATCGCTGCCAAGCCAGATCGTATACTCACCGGCCTTTTGGATGACCATTTGCCCTGTAAAGACGATTCCGAATTGTTCTCGTTTGGAACCTAGCAAAACATCGAAGCCACTAACCGTCCCTTCCAGTTTTGGT
Organism: Planctomycetaceae bacterium; assembly: GCA_018658605.1. Next base: position 18,019 of record JABHUV010000250.1, read on the forward strand.
TTCAGTTTTGAAAACTCCGGAAGTTTTGTCCAGTTTCCCTCATAGTATTTAAAGGTAAGGTTGTCCGGCAGCTTCAAATCTCGAAGCAGAAACGAGGCGACTTCGCGGGCTTCATTACCCTTTAGGTTTAGTGATGGCATCCGTCCGTCCGGTCGGACGGTATGAGGATTCGCCAGAAACTCGGTAAGACTGTTCAGGGTGTATTTACTACTGAGGGTTGGGAACGCAATGGAGCCGCTGATAGTAGGCGTTTTCCCGTCCGTTGCTTCCTGAGGATCATGACATGCTAGGCAGCCAATTTGATTAAACAGGATTCGTCCCTTGTTAACGTCGTCTGGCTTAACCGGTGAATCTCCCGTCGTGCCGGTGGATGCTAGAAAGTGTGTCAATTCATCGATCACGGTCTGTTTTTCGGCTGCGTCCATGTTGGCAAACATGTCCGGCATCGTGGACCCTGACTTGGCCTGATGGGGATTGGAAAGAAAGTCTCGGATAAAACCGCTACGCACGCGACTACCGACGTTTTCGAGTTTCGGAGCTGTCTTGATATGGATACTCGTCGATACCTGTGCGTTTGGCTCGTGACAGGAGACGCAATTCAGTTCACCTAGCAGCAACAAACCACCTGGAACGGAGGGTCGCTGCAGATCGGAATAAAACCTTTCATATCCTGGGACTACTGGTTCGGCAGCCTGAATGACCAAAGGCAAAATAAATACAGATACGATACATGTAGCTATCGACTTGGAGGCAGGGATCTTCATTTGTTTATACGCCGAGTAATCTTCAAAAATTGGGGAACTTGTCAAATACACTGGTCGAAACATTGGATCTCAACATAGTATTTCGCAATTGATTTGCTGAAACCTTAATAGCTCAACTCATGTTTATAATCTCTCAGAAGGTAATTTTGCAACCGGCACCCTTTGTTAACGTCAAACGTAGAGTTGGTGAGTGTAAGAATTCACCTCTTTACCCGACTTTGTTGCAACACGCGAAGAATGCCGAGGATTAGAATATACTCAACGTAACGACGTGGGGCTAAACTCCGATTCAATTGACTGTGGTGTAACAAAAAGATGATTCGTATGGAAACTAACAGAATTCGTAGCATAGCGGCAATCCTCACGGCCTTACTGTTTGTGAGTGTCGCCTCTATGACTGTCGCCGAACGAACCACCGCGCCGCCGACCGCAGTATCCACGGAAGGCGAAACCGATCATTTTTGGTATCGACTGGCGGCGGCCGGTCCTTACATCGACTCGCAGCGTGATAATAAGGCATTCGGTTTCAGTGACGGAAAGATTTTTCTGTCTAAAGATAACGCCCGTACTTGGCCGCACAGTTCGGAGTTTCCCAACGCGAAAAACATCACCTTCAGTTGTATTTTGAAGAATGGCAATATCCTCTTCGCCACGCGAACCAAACTGTATTTGAGTAGCGATAATTTGAAGACCCACAAACAGATCATCGTCAAGGATCAGGCCGGTCGCGATTACTTGCCCCATACCCCGACCGATCTAAATAAGCCCGGTTGGTACTTCCATTCACTCGACGGTGTTCACACATGGGATGTCGCAGGGAAAGAAATGCTCGTATGGGGTAACTACTGTAATGTCCTTGGCGGACCGGTTCCGATCAACATTTACTACTCCACTGACCACGGACAGACGGTGAAGATCGCGTATGCTTTTGGACACAATCCAAGCTTTCACGATCGAGACGCAAAGACCGGAGCGCCACTAGGTGACCCGGACAACCCGGTTATCTGCCGGCATATTCATTCGGTAGTCTACAACCCCGCCGAAAATGCGTTTTATGCATGTACCGGTGATCATGATCGAGGCAACCAGCAGGAGTGTCATTGGCTGCGAGGCACCTACGACGCGAAAGAAGATTCGTGGAAGTGGAAGGTTCTGGTGTCGGTCAACTCAAACTCTCGCTACAAATCGGGAGGTATTAATTTCGTGGATGGGCAACTCTATTGGGCCTCGGACGCGAACGGAAACAATGGCACGTTGCCCCACGATCGTGGCATCTTCCGCTGCGACCCAGCGGATATTGCAGATCCCAAAAAGCATACCATGTTATTCAATCCGAAATACGAATCTGCGAACATGATCATCGAAGATGGTGCAATACTGTCCGCGCATTATGCACCTGCGTCGCCTTACAACACGGGGTTCATTATCTCGACGGATATGGGCAAGACCTGGGCACAATACGACCTCAAGCAATTTGGCCCGCGTTCGCCTGTGCGGTTTCACAAGAAGAATAGCGACGGATGGTTTCGAGTCGATTTGCGATCAGGGTGGATTGAGCGTGGTGAGGTCCTTTTTATAAAACCGAAGCAGTCACTTGGAGAGTGACCGGACACAATGTAACATACGGCTGCCTTTGGTTGCCAACATGCCAGAGGCTTTGCGGCTGAGCAGAATGTCTTTCGGTAGATGCTCAACGGAGCGTCCAGCCAATTGTGTTGGCGAGAGATTCTATCGCGCCCCTTGTGCACTTTACTTTGAGTCAGTCGCTTGGGTCATCGGTGGCCGTTTCCAATCGACAGCTTGGTAACCGTCCGGCTTGGCGGGTTTGTTTACTTCGATCAGTGGGGCAGCGGTTTGAAATAACGGCCAGTCGTCGGTGCGGAATGGCGAAGCGGGTAGGCCCTCCCTATTGTATAGCAGGTTGCGGCGTGACGGATTCATCGCCCAAGCGTAACGCACGGCAATTGGCTGGGCGACGTTGTCGGAAGAGACCACGACAGTCCTGCCTTTGATTTTAACATCACCCCAGTGCCATTGGCGGTCTTTTCCGGCGATGGCGAACGCGTTAAGCGGTTCACGGTTGGCTCGCATTAGCCCTGAGCCAACGGCATTAAATTCGAGGACAACGTTACCATTTTGGATCTGGTGGCCTGTATAGCGGGGACCTTGTCCGACGATCCGCATTCCATAGGTCTGCTGTAGTGCCAGCAAGGCATGCCGAATGCCGATCGGTTTTTTATTCTTGGGATGCAGGGCCACAGGATCACCTGTATCGATAGAAACAACCAGACCGACACCGGCGACGTTTTTTTCGACCAGCCGCATAGCTTCTCGGTTTGCCGCCCACGCCGCTTCCGGACCTTCCTCCGGCTTGGTCTGTGGCTGATTCCAACTGGGCAATTGAGTGACTTGAAAGGGAAAATCATCGGGCACGTTTCCGGCAGACTGGGCATGCCACGACGAACGGTAGTAGTGGATCAATTGCGCCAGTTGCTGGCGGTAATGGACTGCTTGCGGGACGTTCTTGGAGTTACGTTCGCCCTGATACCAGATCATGCCGCGGATCCCGTAGGGCCGAACCGGATGGATCATGGCATTGAAGATGTGGGCGGGGTACTGGTGTCCCAGCGATGCCGGTTTAGTAATGAATGGTGGTTGCAATGCCCGGAACGCATTTTTCATAGTTTCGCCGGCGTCGATCTTGGCGGCGTAAAGTTTGAATTCGTGTTGGTAGACCGCCAGTGACTTCTCGACTGTTTCTCCGCGAGCGATTAATCGCTGTGCGTTCTGATCAAGCAATTTCTTATGCGTAACGGCCCGAGGATCGTCTTTTTGTAGATCCCATGGGAGCCATCCTTCAATCGGAGTTCCTGCATAGGCCTGCACGATGATACCAACAGGGACATCAAGTTTTTGCTGTAGCATCTTTCCAAAATAGTACGACACGGCCGACGTTTCGGCTGCCGATTTGGGATCGCAGACCTTCCATTGCTGCAGTCGGTCACGGGATTCTTCCAACGGTTCGTGCCAGTGCTCTCGTTGCGACTTGAAGATGCGGAAGTTTGGCAGGTTGACGGCGGTTTCCTGCTCGGCTTCGAACGAGTTACCCATTGCCCAGCCCATATTTGATTGGCCAGCACACAGCCAGACTTCGCCGATGGCAACGTTGCGAATCATGATTTTGTTTTTGCCTGCGATGACGAGCGAGTGGTTTGTTGCGTGCGATGGGGTGATTAGGAACAATTTCCAGCGTCCGTTTTTATCCGCTCTTGTCTCAGCGGTTACTCCCCAACTGGCGGTAACCGTTACGCGTTCGCCAGCGTTAGCCCAGCCCCAGACGGCATTGCTCGTTTGTTGCTGGAGGACAAGGTTATCTCCGAAAAGTCGGGGCAGACGAACGTCAGCCCACGACGTTGAACAGACAAGTAGTAGCGAAATGAGGCTCGCAGGAAGTATGGTTTTCATTTTGGGACCGCCGATTTGCTGGAAACGTCTTGTTGTTGCGATGGAATCATCTGACTAGCAGAGGGTTAATGCGTGAGCTTAACACAACCCCATCTTCGCCTCAGGAGGCAGTGCTTGCAAGTCTTTGGTCAGGAACGAGGATAGGTTGCCAATCCGATTTAACGGTGAGACTTTGTAGTGACTGGTGTGGTAGGATGCGGTGTAGCGACAAATTGTAAGATGTTTAAACAGGGATTGCCATGAAACGAATTAATGGGGTGTATCTGGCCTGCACGATGATGAACTGGTTGTGGTTTTCCGTGGGGGGTTGCAGCGGTGATCAGTTCGAGTTTCCGCTGTTTCATGAAACGGGATCATTCACGGCTCCCCAAGCACACCAGGCTGCGGCTGCGGATAGAAGGTTTGTCTATGCCATCACGAATAAGGTGGTTGCCAAATATAGTCGAAAGACCAGAGAACAGCTTGCGGTTAGTGTCGGAGATGCGCACCATTTAAACAGTGGGTATATACATAGAGGATCTCTATTGTGTGCTCATTCTAATTACCCACAGATTCCCGAACAAAGTCAAATCAAGGTGCTTGATCCGAAATCAATGCAATTGACGACATTTCATGATTTTGGAGATTATGGGGGGAGTCTCACTTGGGTCGTCCGTGTAGGAAACAGCTGGCTCTGTAATTTTGCCAAATATGATAAAAATAACGGCGACACATTTTTGGCCGAGTTTGATCGCAATTGGACCGAAACGCGACGTTGGACGTATCCTCAGGAAATGATTGCTCAACTTGGAAAATACAGCTTGTCAGGTGGTTTGTTTCATCAACAGCGTTTGCTGGTCACCGGCCATGACGCACAGGAAATTTACTATCTAAGTATTCCTCAAACTGGCACAGTCCTGAAATATGTTGGCAAAACACCGGTCCCATTCACAGGGCAGGGTTTTGCAGTCGATCCGCTCGGAGGGCTGGTTGGAATCAGTCGCGCCGAGCATCGGGTAATCTTCTTAAACGAAGTGAATTGTTGTCACTTGGATCTCAAACGCAGAAGATAATTCCCAGCAACTTTATTTCATTAGTGGCCAAGACTGAACACCGACACGATCCGCCCAGGCCTGCCACTTGTCAATCAATTCCTGTTTTTTCTCAGGCATCTTCTCTGACAAATCGTTTAGTTCCGTACGATCCTGCAGCATATCATACAGTTCCCAAGTCGTAGGTTCACCATTGCGATAGGCGGACACGATCTTGTAACGACCATCGCGAAGTGCCAGATTACCATGGTGCTCAAATCCTATAGCCGCGCCGCGGGCCAGTGAACTTCCCTGTAGGGCTGGCAAAAGGCTGATTCCTTCCATCGGTTGTATGTCCTGATCATCATGGAACTTGCTGGGATAAGTTGCTCCCGCAGCTTTGACACAAGTTGGCATCAGGTCAATCAGATGCGCCGGATCGTGAACGATGTTGCCACGCTGTTTACGAGACATGCCGGCTGGCCAGTGTACGATGAATGGCGTACTGATTCCCCCCTCATAACCATCGTGTTTATATCCCCGAAACGGAGTGTTGGACGTATTCGCCCAACCGAGTCCATAGGCGACAAAAGTATCTTCTTCCCCGGGCATCGTTTCCGGACCGGTGCGGACCCAACGTCCGTCACGAGTTTGCATCGGCGGCCAAATTTTTGTTTGCAGATCATTGGGACCAAATGGCTTGAAATCAAAGTTATCGCGTTTGCTAGAATTGTCCGCGCGTCCGTAATACTCAGCACAACCACCGTTATCTTGGAGATAGATGAAAATGGTATTCTCTAACGCATTGTTGGCTTTAAGTTCATCAACAATATGACCAATCCCCTGATCCATACGGTCGACCATCGCTGCGTACACCTCCATACACCGAATGTCCCACTGTTTATGAGGGAATTTTTCCCAATCTGACGCTCCGGGGCTCAGCTTCCACTGCGGCTGGATTACACCTAGTTTTTTTGCTTTGGCAAATCGTTGTTCACGGATGGTGTCATACCCACCATCATAGACCCCTTCATATTTTTTAATATCTGCTTCAAAGGCATGCATCGGCCAATGGGCACTCGTGTAGGATACGTACAGGAAAAAGGGATCAGCGGGATTTGTCTGGTAGTGATCATCGATATACATGACTGCATTGTCACTAATGGCATCGGTGTAATAGTAATTCTCACGCTCGTACTGCTTATCATTGACCGGAGTAATGAACTGGTTATCGCGACAAAGCGTTGCCGGATCCCAAAAGCTTCCGGCACCAATAATTGTGCCGTAGAAACGGTCAAAGCCACGTTGCAGCGGCCAGTTATGATTGGGGCCCTGTGGGCGAGTGTGTTTTGTCACATGCCACTTGCCGGACATATAGGTACGATAGCCAGCAGTTCTCACCGCTTCGGCCAACGTGACACAGTGGGTGTTCAGGTCACCACGATAGGCATCAAAGCCACGATCACCGGTCATCAGTCCAATACCCGCCTGATGCGAATACAGCCCAGTAAGTAATGCAGCCCGTGTCGGACAGCAGCGTGAGGTGTTATAAAACTGAGTAAATCGGACTCCTGCAGAAGCGAGTTTGTCCAGTCGCGGCGTTTGAATTTCACTACCGTAACAGCCAATATCGGTATAGCCCATATCGTCGGCCATCACCAAGACAATATTAGGTCGTCGAGAACTTGGCGATCGCGCGTGAACATTCCCAACCACCATCAACAGCAACAAGCTCAGGATCTGTGTTAACCTCACTTATCTCTCCATTTTTAAAAATAAACCACCACTCCTGAATATTTGCTGGTAGCTAGTATGTCTTGTGAGTGTCTGCAATACAATGCCTGTGTCGGCAACCGGAGGAGGTAAGGGGGTGGTAGGATAGGGAGCGATACAACAAAATCGTAAAGTGTTTTTAATTAGAGATTTCCATGAAGAACTATCGAATAACCATCTTGTGTGCCGCGATTACAGTCCTGTGCACCTTCGTTCCATACCGAACTGTAGCCGCTGATCGTCCCAACATCGTGTTCATCCTTGCTGACGATCTGGGTTACGGCGATATCAAAGCGTTTGGTGGTGAAAAATGTAATATTGATACGCCGCATTTTGACCGGCTTTGTGCTGAGGGCATGAAATTCACAGACGCTCACGTGACCGATTCCGTATGTGTTCCCAGTCGCACTTCCATCATGACGGGGCGTTATGCATTCCGTTTCGGGAAAGCGGAGCAGGGTGGCCCCTGGGGATTCACCGGGTTGCGATTTCCACCCACTCAACATACTCTGGGGCACATGTTTCAAACTGGCGGTTATGCCACGGGCTATGTAGGGAAATGGCATCTCGGTACGCGGATGACGACGCGAGACGGAAAGGTCCAGGGACCGGAGAATACTGATTTTACAAAACCAATTCAGATCGGAACCAGCGACTACGGATTTAAAGATTGTTTCTTTCTTCCCGGATCGCTGGATATGTTCCCCTATGCCTACATGCGTGGAAAAGAATGGCAGGGAAGTGTCACGGCGCAGAAAGGTTGGAGTGCTTTCAACAGGGTAGGGCCGGCCGCTGAAGATTTCTTGGACACCGAGGTGCTTTCCACGTTCTGTAACGAAGCGGGAAGTTTCATCAAGGCCCGAGCCGGAAAAGACAAGCCATTCTTTCTGTATGTCGCGTTAACCGCTCCGCATACGCCGACCGCTCCGGAAGTTGGGTTTCAGGGGAAGAGTCGCATCGGTATCTATGGAGATTTTGTGATGAACACGGACGCTTGTATTGGCCGGATTCGCGATCATCTTCATGCTGCTGGGGTGGAGAAAAATACGGTCATCATGGTTTCATCGGATCACGGGCCCGGTCATTATTCCGGCCGAAAACGCAAGGCAACTGCCAATCAGATGCAGGAGATGCAGAAGGACGGCCATTATTCCACTGGTCCATGGCGGGGATATAAATTCTCTGCCTTCGAAGGTGGCCTGCGGGTACCTTTTGCCGCTGTTTGGCCTGGCGTCGTGAAACCGGGCAGTGAGACCGCCGCACTCATTGGTCTCAATGACTTGATGGCGACTTGGGCGGACATCGCTGGCATCGAACTGTCTGCGAAACAGGCTCCCGATTCGGTGAGTTTTCTCGCGGTTTTAAAAGATTCCGGCAAAAGTAGTCGTGATGCCCTCGTGACGCGCGGAACACGTTCCGATGCGTTTCGTGATGGTGACTGGAAGTTGATCGTCGGGCCTGGTAGCGGAAGTTCTGGCTCTTTTTATAGTGAACCGAAATCTGAAGATGCGTGGAAAACTGCGATCGCGGAATTTGGCCGGAGTCCGTCGAACCACAAGGAACTGGAGAATCCGATATTCGTCCAATTATTCAACCTTAAAAACGACCCAGGAGAAACAACAGATCTCTCGGCGGAGAATTTAGATCGATTCAAAAAGATGCTGGCAGACTACCAAAAGATTATCCGCGATGGTCGGTCCACACCCGGCCCTCGTCTCCAAAATGATCGTGATGTGAAGGCGTTTCGGCCGCCAGCCTTTGTATGGAAAAAATGACGCTTACTGAGATCGCGATTTACCGCGATGCAACCCTACTGTAAAGCAGGCCAAGGCCTCCTTAAGGGAGTCCGCAACTAACAAAAAAAACGCCACTTAGCAGTACGGTGATATAGTACAGGCTAAGCGGCGTTTGAGGGTGATGCCAGTTACGGTCTATTTGGCGACCGTCGTTGCTTTCTTACCGGTATGCGTCACCTTGACCGCATCGTTTATTTTAGGTTCCCCGTTGGGGTATTGTGTGTTTCCATTACACTCAAATGTTTTACTTGATCCGTCTTCTCCGGTGACGCGGATTTTTATAATATTGTCGTTCCTGTCACGTTTAATATAGGAGACGGTACCGCGATAAATGGAGAGTACCGGCTTGGGGGTTCGCTTGTCAATTTCAACCTCTCCAAACTCCGAATTCATTACTGCGTCGACCATTGCTACGAGAGAATCTTGGTCGTGCGTATCTCCATGTGAATCTAGGATTGTTTCGATGACGGCGTCCAAATCCCGCTGCACTGGATTGGGATGTACTATCAGGATTCGTTTTCGATCGAGTACCTGTTCTCCTTGTAATGTGGTGGCTGCCATCACAAGTTGATAGTGGCCCCGCGGAGTTTCGCGAGGGATTTGACAGCGGACAGCGACGATGCGTCGACTATCAGATGCGACGCGTACTAAGGCGCTTCCAATATTTACCCGCCGTAAATTGCCCGTGACGAGAAACATGTTCACCTCAACCCCCATACCTCTTTTGCTGCTATTAAATAGACCGACTTGGGCGCCAAATTGATGTCCTGGAATGGCTGCGACTGGACTCCGCAGTAAGAGTGCGATGAGTTGACTATCGGAGTTTAAGTCAACAGAGTCAGGTTGTTGTGCGTGGAGTTGCGATGCGGAAAAAAATACGCCACAAACAGTGATAGCCAATAAACACGTGGTAGAAATTAAGATGCGTCTAATCATTGGTAGAAACCTTTCGAATTCCGCCCCCGGAATTGTAGTTGTTCTTAGTTACGATAGATAACGTTGCAAGTTGCATGCCAACGTGTTTCGCAAAACGTCAGAATCCGTCAATAACGTCAAAATTTAAAAATTCGTGGGCAATGACAACGTTAGCGGAAGTTTATTCGCCGAACGTGTACGATAATGCGCAAGCGTAATGCAACAGATTCGCATAATTGCACACAAAGGAAATGGCACTGCCAGTCTACGAGTAACCGGCCGAAAATTCTCACTAAGACGTCAATTCAGGGATGCCGCTACTTTGTTCGACCAGTCGCCGTAACTTTGGTGGAATGCCTGACACGAGCCGCATTTCGCCTACATCAAAGAGCGTTTGCATGACCGTGCCCATCAAATGTTTTGTTGTATAGGGCGTGGTGATTGGTTCACCCGCCTGACGATCTGACTGGCCAATAATCTTCCCCATCTCGAGACCGCCGCCTACGAATGCCAACGTGCCGAGGCGTGCCCAGTGGTCACGGCCACCTTTCTTGTTCACGCGGGGAGTCCGACCGAAGTCGCCTGTAATGACCAGTAAGATTTTTTCAGATAATCCGCGTGACGCGACATCGTCCATAAACACGGATACCGCGTGGTCTAAGGTCGTACCCAACATGGCCATTCCTGTTTGCATCCCAGGGTTATTCCCGTCTGCATGCATGTCCCAACCAGCGCTGTGTACGGTAACAAATCCGGCACCTGCTTCACATAATCGCCGCGCCATTAACATTTTATGGCCGAGCATAGATGGTCGAAACTGCCTGAATCCTATTTGCGTTTCGCTGGTGTCATATTTGGCAACAACCGCAGGATCTTCTTTGGTGACATCAATTGCATCAACCGCTTTGCCTGTCAAAAGGTCGACGGCTTGTTGATTAAAACGGTCGACTCCATCAACAGACCGCAGGCCCTCAACTTGTCGCTTCCAGGAATCAATCGATGCTAGCAAAGCTCTGCGGTTTTGGAAGCGAATGGACGGAATGCTGAGCTTCATATTGTTAAGTGCTGAGCTGTTTCCCCCGGGCTCAAATGGAGCATAGGATGCACCTAATTCCAGCGATCGCGACCCCTTTCGAACACGACCCAGCTCTTTGCGATACTGCCCGTCGATTTCCGGTACGGTCAGCAAACAATTGGTCGGGATACCAGTTTCTGGATGATTGGTGCCACGCAGCCGAGCGTAAAGAGATCCCATGCTAAACCCGAACTTTCCATCTCCAGTCGGGTCCATTCCACCAGTGAGTACGTGAACGTGGGCTTGCTCATGCCCGCCTATTTTATGATTATGACTGCGGATCACGCTCATGCGATGCGCACGGGTGGCCAGTCGTTGCATCGTCGATCCAAATGTCACGCCGGGCAAGCTGGTGGGTACTTCACCATTGACACTGCGGATTTCAGCCGGCGCAGACATCTTAGGGTCAAACGTCTCTATCTGACTGGCTCCTCCTGACAGATAGAGCAAGATTACGGATTTGTCTTTTACAAAAGAGGCATTTTCCGCGCGCGCTTGTAATAGCTGAGGCAAGGATAAACTGCCTAGCATCAACGATCCGACCTGTAGAAAGTCTCGCCGGCATGATGTTACCCTATTATCATTTTCTGTAAAAATCGTGAGCATCGTGATCTAGCCGTTTTGCTAACGTTGCATATAGTGCCTGAATGTTACAGTATGAACGAACACATTGACAATTGCTACTTTTTTGGCGGGTGCGATTTTATTCCGAGTAATTTGGAGTATGCGGTGCACTCAACGTGCTGGTAACGGTGGTGTCGTGGGTTTTTGTGTCAAAGGATCGAAGAACCGCATGTTTTTTCCTACCCGATCGTAATCGCCAATATCGTCGCGTGCTGTTTCAGCCACGGCAAGTAGCTGCTTGACAATCTTAGGATATTTGCCGGCGACGTTGGTCGTTTCACCAAGATCGGCGTCGAGATCAACAAGAAATGGAGTAGTAAAACCAATTCGATCGGGTTTAGCGATATGTCGATTGTCGGCGAATGGCCCGAGCCATGCTGGTTGATCGGGACGCGCAAGATGTAACTTCCATTTGCCCTGCCGAACCGCCTGTAGATGGGTACGCAGGTAATAGTAATACGTCTTGTTTGGTGTTGCTTTGCTGAACTGGCCATGAAACAAATGTTGGATGTCTTCGCCGTCAATCACGCGGTCTTGCGGTGGCTTCGTGCCGGCAAGGGCTGCAAATGTTGGCAATACATCTAAGGTACTAGCCAGCAGATCACATGTCGTCCCAGCAGGAACGCGTTTGGGTCCCCACAAGATTGTCGGCACACGTTGGCCACCTTCCCATGTAGAAACCTTGCCGCTGCGCAAAGGACCTGACGATCCTCCATGGTCTACGGGCAAGGTGCCGTCGCCGTGGTTCTGGTTCTTGATTAACCAAGGCCCGTTGTCACTAGTAAACAGGACGTAAGTGTTGGTCGAAAGCTCCATTTGCTCAATCGAATCGAGAATGCGCCCCACGTTATAGTCGATTTCCTCAATAACGTCCCCATACAACCCTCGTTTCGACTTGCCTTTGAATTTTGGAGAGGCTGCGAGTTTCGTGTGCGGCATCGTGTGAGGAATGTAGACGAAAAAAGGCTCTGATTTATGCACTTGCATGAAATTGATCGCTTCGTCGGTATAGCGTTGCGTGAGCATTGACATGTCTGCATTGCTCTCGATCCGTTTGTCGTTGCGATACAGATTGACGTTGCGGTCGTTACTTGTTGGTGTGCCAAAGAAATAGTCAAAGCCTTGGTGCGTGGGAAATAGATCAGGAAAAAAGGCACCTTGCGAATGCTTCGCCAGATCCCATTTGCCAAAGCAAGCAGTTGCATACCCTTTCGTTTTTAATACCTCGGCTATTGTAATTTCTTGGCCGTGCAGAATGGGGTGGATGTTCTTGATGTTACCTCGTTCAGCAACCCGTAGTGGGTGACAACCAGTCATCAATGCAGCGCGTGATGGACCACAGATTGGCTGCGCGTAAAAGCTGGTAAATTTCATGCCTTCCGTTGCCATCTGATCGAGTCGTGGCGTATTAATTTGTTTTGAGCCGAAGCAGCCAACATCTTCATAGCCTTGATCGTCGGAGAAGATAATGACAAAGTTTGGCAAGCGTTCAGCGCCGTTGACGGCGAACGGTACAGCGATGAGAGCAAGCAAGGCAAGAAGGTGTTTTATAGCGTATGGCGGTGCCGTGCGACTGAAGTTCCCTCGGAATTCATCGGCGGAATTCAATGTTTGCCGTTCAGTCTTAGAATAGTGGTCAGGCATTTTCTAGGTTCGTTAATGAACTGGGAGGCGAAACTTACGAGAATTAAACGGTTGAATCATAATCAAACGTGGTATTTCCTACCAGCGGGCAGCAACAGCAGTATCTATTGGTAGTCGCCGTAGCAATTGGTTATACTTAGGCAATCAACAAGTTCTCTCATCATCCCCTTCGCGCCCTTAATCGAATTTTCAAGTTAAGGATCAATCGATGAAACGTAATTCCTATCTGATCCCACGGCGAACCATGCTAAGCGGTGCTGGAATGTCCGTGGCGCTGCCACTGCTGGACATTATGTCCCCCGCGATCAGCTATGCCAAGCCCACCGAACAGCCTTCGCCGAGACTGTGCGTATTGTACAAGGGATGCGGTGTTAACCCACATGCGTGGGACATTGTCGGGGGAACGGAAACAGACTTTGAGCTGTCTAAAATCCTGCAGCCGCTGGCAGGCGTTCAAGATGACATTCTGGTCGTCGGTAATCTTGACAATGAGGGCTCATCGAGTCATCTCGATGCGCCGACAACTTTCATGAGTGGTACACAACGTAATCGTGTAAACCGGTACTCATTTGACCAGAGGATTGCCGATCAAATTGGAAGCGACACGCCCATACAGTCCATGCAATTGACGGCCGACAATGTTTGGAAACAGCATCCCTGGCTGAACATTTTGTCGTACGACAAGAATGACCAACCCATGCGCGGGCAGTATGACCCTCAGGCTGTATTCAATACGATGTTTAAGGATGAATCTCGGACTGTTCGTCAGAAAGAATTGCTGAGCGTTTTAGACGGAGTCCAAGAAGCTTCGTCGTCTTTGGCAAGGAGGGGCAGCACACGCGACCAACAGGTTCTGGAGCACTACTACGACTCCATACGTGATGTGGAAAAAAGCATTCAACGTGCCAGACAAAACAGTCGCGATGTCCAATTGGACAAAACAACTGAAACCTTTGACCCCAACATAGAAGTGGGTAATCTCGGCGAGAGAATTAAAGCCATGCTTGATTTGATCACGCTTGCTTTCTGGACGGATTCGACCAGAATTGTTTCCTGCATGCTTGCCAATACTAACAGTCGCGTTCACTACGACTTTATGGGCGTGAACGCTGAATTTCATCACGTGTCGCACCATGTTCGCAATCGACAAGTGCTTCCCGCTTATGACAAGATCAATATCTGGCACGCGGGACAATTGCGGTATTTGATTGACAAGATGAAATCAATAAGCGAAGGCGGTGGGACTTTGTTTGACAACTCTCTTGTTATGTGGGGTTCAGGGATTAAGCATGGGGACTATCACTCACTGACGGACCTGCCTCTTATTTTAACTGGAGGTGCCGGCGGAAAATTAGATCTGGGGCGACACGTTCGTTATCCGCAATCTCAGCCTTACGCAAACTTACTGTTGACCATTATGAGAATGATGGGGACCAATGCTAAGAGCATTGGGAATTCAACCGGACAACTTTCGGGAATTTCGGAAAAGGCCAATTTTAAACCTACTAATCCGGATGACGGTAGTTGGAGGCTCGTCAGCAGTGATGAAAAAACACTCACCGCGAAGGGCTTATTGCGAATCAGTATTGAATCCGACAACGAATATTATCAATTACGGTTTTCTGATAAGAGCGACCTGGAGATCCGCATACCATTTATGAATAACCACAAGTTACGATTCGATCGGTGTGTCGGAAAAGTGGTGACCGTAACAGGCCTCTATAAAACGGTTGAGGGCAAAAAAACGATTGTCACCCTCACTAAAGCGGAGTTGGAATAGCGGTGATCAAGACAGAACGATTTGTTGCAGTAACGCTCGCCGCATGCGTTTTGGTTTTTGCTATGAGTTCGCGACCAACCCAAGCCTGGGATGCGAGTTTTGCCGCTGCCGCCAAAGTGATTCAGACTCGCTGTATGTCTTGCCATGACAGTGAAACACGAGAGGGTGAAATCGACTTGACCCCCGTGCTGCAGAAAAAAAATAGTTCCTACGGGAAGTATACCAATCTGTGGATCAAGCTCGAAAATAAGGTGACTCGTGGTGAAATGCCACCCCCAGATGAAAATCCCCTGAAGCCATCGGAGAAGGAAACCATCAAGCATTGGTTCCACGAATCGTTTGTTTTGCGAGAGGGAAAATCGCATATAGGTCGGACGCCATTGCGCCGCTTAACGCGTTATGAATTTGAAAACACCTTAGAAGACGTCTTATCGATCAAGCTCAAAATACCGTATCGCGATGTCATCACTGACCGTATCGATGTATCCAAAATTAAGTCCATCGTGCCGTCGGATATCCCAGGAGAATCCGGCTTCGACAATGACGCGTTATATATGGAACAATTCAAGCCACCGCTCAACGATCTTGCCAATGCCGTGCATTACGCCTTGTCGGAATTCAGCAAAGATCCCATGGCTAGGAAAGCTGTCTTAGGCCGAGCGGATATTCCGATGGATGCCGACGCGGTTGAAATCCAACAGGTCATTTCAAAGTTTCTAATGCGGGCCTACCGTGGATCGCGCGAACAACTAGAAGAGTATACGGATGTTTACTACAACTTGTATCAAAAACACGTGCAGATCTCTAAAGACTACAATGCAAGTCTACGTTATGCGCTGGAAATGATTTTGATATCTCCCGAATTTTTGTACCGTTTTGAAGAGAGTAAGAACCTCGACACGCCTTATCCGGTTGCGGGTTTGGAACTGGCGACACGCCTGTCATATTTTCTGTGGTCCACGGCACCGGATGAGGAGTTACTGCAACTTGGGCGAGACGGGAGTCTGCTGCAGGACGATGTGCTGAAGTCGCAAGTCGCCAGAATGTTGAATTCTCCGAAGCGACTTGCCCTTTCCGAGAATTTTGCTGGACAATGGCTTGGTTTCGACGACTTATTGTCCAATCGGGAGTATCTATCGAGTGAACGATGGAACCGAGAAACTTACGACGAAGTATTGTTTTTCGTTGACGAGCTCATTAAATCGGACAGAAGTTTTTTGGAGTTGATTCAAAGCGATTGGATTTACAAAAGGTCCTCCGCCCGCGGATATCAGAAAATTGATCCGGAGTCTGTGCAAAACTTGTACGCGAATATCTTCGCGAGCCGGCAAAGCATTACAGAAAACGAGCGGGATCGGTACGATCCGCCTGTGCTCGTGAAAACGCAAGATGACAGAGAAGGTGGCATCATTACCAGCCCGGCGATTATGCGACTGACGGCCTCGAAGGACCGGACGAGTCCAATCCGCCGCGGCGTTTGGGTGTTGAGTACTATAATTGGGCAAGACCTAGAACCCCCGCCGAATGTACCGTCGCTAGCAGAAGCACGTGAATCGCTGCAGGTGAAAGAAAACCCGTCGGTCGCGGAGTTGATTAAGCAACATGTTTCCAAATCGGAGTGTATTATTTGTCACCGATCGATAGATCCATTGGGATTGGGACTGGAGAACTTTGCGCCAACCGGTGAATGGCGAACACTCTATCCAGATCAGACGCCTGTGCAATCAGCTGGCGTGATGCCCAACGGCAAGACATTCAAAACTCCTAGAGAGATGAAACTGCTGTTGCTAGAAATGTATCAAGATGACATCGCGAATAATTTCGTGCAACAGATGTTTGCTTATGCCTTGGGTCGAAAATCTGAACCATTTGATCGGTTTGCACTTCAGCGGATTCTCGGAGAGGTCAAACAGGACGGTTACAAAATAAATACAGTGATTGAACAGATCGTCTTATCCAAACAATTCCGATACCGTCAGGATCGCTGATATTACCTAAGTGCTTCAAGAGGATTCCCTACAACAACCTGCTATCTGTTGTGAGTGTATAGGAGATCAATAATCAGAAGAATTGAGAATAAAACGCATCTTCTCGTGACGAAGAACATGTCAAGGATTATGATTAAGGGAGGTCATTCATGGAGACGACTTCCACTTAACGAGGATTCGCCATGCTAACAGTTTTGAGCAATCGACGACGGGTCTGTAATGGATTCACACGCAGGCAGTTACTGCAGGTGGGCGGAGCGGGACTGTTTGGGATCAACTTTCCTCAAGTATTGGCCGCGGAATCTGCCCAGCAATCGGACAAGCCACGTGCAAAGTCGGTTATCTTTGTCTACCTCTTTGGTGGTCCGAGCCAATTGGAGACATTTGATTGCAAGCCAGACGCCCCCAGCCACATCGTTGGGCCTTTTAAAACCACGGCAACGTCAAATCCCGAGTTACGATTTTGTGAACACCTTCCGATGCTAGCAAAAAGAACTCAGGATTTTTGTCTGGTTCGTACGCTCAATCATTCCCAAAATGATCATAATGCATCGCATTACATCCAAACGGGGCATCCCATGCCCGCGGCCGAACGAGGTCCCTCCAATGTCAATGCCGCTCCCAACGATTGGCCATCTATTGGATCAGTTATTAACTATCTGGACCGCCAACAGGCACGAGCTGGTCAGCGAACGATTCCCAGTTACGTATACTTACCCAATCGACATGGTGAAATTCAATTAGGTGGACAATACGATCGCCTCGGCCAATACGCCGGTTGGCTCGGTTCCGAATATAATGCCTTCTCGACTCGAATCCATAAGCGCAAGCCCGGCGATAACCCCTATTATCGTGTTTGCGACGACGAGGAGTTGAAATTTGCCTTCGCGGGTCTTGAAATCAACAAAGGAATCACCGTTGATCGACTTCAACGCCGGCAATCATTGCTGGATCAGTTCGACCAGTCGCGTCGAGCATTGTCAGGCTCTCGTGAGGTTGTACAATTTGGCGACCTGCGCGACGAGGCCCTCGATATGGTTCTGTCTGACCGGCTTCGTCAGGCACTAAGTCTGAAAAGCGAACCCGACAAATTACGAGATCGTTACGGGCGCAACTTGTTTGGACAATCGCTGATCGTCGGACGACGCATGGTCGAGGCGGGAGCGCGATTTACTACCGTGATCTGGGACATGACCGACGGCGCTGACTCTGGCTGGGATTCTCATGAAGGCCTGACGTCCAGCATGCGAGACCATCTGTTGCCGGGGCTTGACCGAGGTTTTTCGGCGTTGCTTGATGACCTGCGGCAGCGAGGACTACTCGACGATACACTGGTGGTTTGTTGTGGTGAAATGGGACGCACGCCAGCATTCTTGAATCGCGGTAACGAGGATGGTCGTGATCATTGGAGTTATTGTTTTCCGGCCATTCTCGCCGGTGGTGGCATCAAGGACGGGTTGGTTTATGGGAAATCAGATCGTCACGCAGCATATCCTTTGGAAAAACCTGTTTCCCCGGAAGATCTTACGGCAACGATTTTTCATGCTCTCGGTGTCAATCCCCATATTCCATTGCTCAACAAACGTGGACAACCGGTGGCACTAGTCAATAACGGTCACGTAATCGACGTGTTCCGATAAAAGAATGACATGCTGTGTTTGGGCCCA
>JABHUV010000067.1 GCA_018658605.1 Planctomycetaceae bacterium
AATAAAACCGAAACCAGCCATCGCGGATGTCGCATTGGGAGTAATCATAATGTTAAAGGCGCGTTCGGGGTGATGTAAATGCAGCAGCAGCGGTTGTGTTTTTAGCCAACCGGACTGGCGCAGCTCGCAGCTTGCCCGAATGGGGAAATACTGACGCTAAAATACAAAAACATCACTGGACTGGGGTGCCTTGTAGTTTTTTAAGTCGATTTTTCAGGTCAATTCTCTTCTCCTCCCGTTTATAGAAAACAAACAACTGTGCATAATAGAAGCCTTATCAACCCAATACGCAGTAACTAGACACAGCAGGCACTCCTTATGATGCAAGCAATCCTTCTTGAAGAACCCAAACACTTTAAATCGATTGAAATCGAAGAAGCAGCAGCTCCCGGACCAGGGGAAGCCTTAGTAGCCGTCCATCGCGTGGGAATCTGCGGTACGGATATTAGTGGGTATCTCGGCAAATTCCCATTTTACAGTTACCCCCGAATTCCCGGTCACGAGCTTGGGGTTGAAGTGCTTGAGGTGGGGGACGGCAGTGACAACATCAAAGTGGGTGACCGCTGTAGTGTCGAACCGTACATCAATAATCCAGACAGTTTTGCCAGCCAGCAAAGCCGGAGCAATTGTTGTGAAGATCTGGAAGTCCTTGGCGTTCATATCGACGGTGGAATGCGAGAACGGTTCATTGTTCCAACGCGAAAGCTGCACCCGTCGCATGGCGGTCTTGAAATGGAGCAACTCGCTTTAGTCGAAACACTGGCCATTGGATGTCATGCCATAGACCGTGCCAGCCCAGGCGAAGACGATACCGTGCTGATTATCGGAGCAGGACCCATTGGACTCACCTGTGTCGAATTCACTCGACTCACGTCAGCCAAAATGATTGTCATGGACATGAATGAATCCAGACTTGCCTTTTGTCGCGAGCAAATGGGAGTTGAAACCACGATCACCTTTAAAGGTGATGAATCCGAAGAACAAGCAATTCGTGATGCTAATCAGGGAAAATTACCGACGATTGTCATTGATGCAACGGGGAATGCTACGAGCATGGCAAATGCCATGAACTACGTTGCCCACACCGGTACACTTGTCTATGTCGGCATCACCCTAGGTGAAATTGTTTTCCCTCATCGCTGGCTGCATGCCAAAGAAATGAACCTATTAGCATCAAGAAACGCGTTGCCGAGTGACTTTACTCGCATCATTGAGCTCATTGAACAAGGTCGAATTGATACACGCCCTTGGATCACTCACCACACGACACTTCAGGATCTACCGGGAGTCTTCGATTCTTATACCCTTCCGGAAACAGGGGTTATCAAAGCGATCGTCTCGATCCAGGATTAGCCTCCTCACCAACATTCACTTCCATCATCACTCATTTTACCCCCCCCGAAAAACACTCCCCAAGGAATCGTTATGCCCAAGTCATGTGTGACCATCAGCCTCGTAGAGGCAGCACGAGGTGGCCCGTTTATTTTATGGGACGGTCTTGAAAAAGGTTGTCAAACTGCCAAAGAGCTTGGCTTTGATGCTGTCGAAGTTTTTTCTCTGGGACCGGACCAGGTTGACTCTTCGGAATTGGATAAGCTGCTCAAAGATCATGAACTTGAACTTGCCGCTGTCGGTACCGGAGCGGGAATGGTGCAACACGGATTATCGCTTACCTCGACATGCAGCGAACAGCGTGCCGAAGCAAAAACGTTTATCAAGCGAATCATTGATATGGGAGGACGCTTTGGTGCCGGGGCCATCCTAGGCTCGATGCAGGGTCGCTGGGGCGATGACCTTAATAAACAGGACGCACTGACGTTGTTGGCCGAGGCTTGTGCGGAATTAGGTGAATACGCACGACAATACAACACCCCTTTCATCTACGAACACCTGAATCGATACGAAACCAACCTCTGTAATACGGTCGCCCAAAGCGTTCAATTTTTAAGTCGACTTGGTGACGATCATAACGTTGTCATCCTAGCAGACCTGTTTCATATGAACATTGAAGAGGTCTGCATTGCGGAGGGAATTCGTGATGGAAAGGGTCTGATCGGACACATCCACTTTGTCGACTCGAATCGCCGACCCGCCGGTTTGGGACATATGGATTGGAACTCTATTGCCGCTGCCATCAAGGAAATCGGGTATGAGGGCTACATCAGTGCGGAAGCACTACCCTATCCGAGTGAATTCGAAGCAGCAAAACAAACCATCCAGTCCTACAATAAATATTTCAGTTAACTCGTCTTCAATTCAATCCTTCTTGTACTGAAACCAGAAAGCAGCCAATCGTGTCAGAAACTTCACTTCCTCAACCACTCTGTCTGGGGCTGGAACCCAGCTTTGGATTTGGCGACCGCACCGGTGTCGCAACCGCCGGTCATGTTGCTTCCATGCAACGTGCTGGCAGTGGGATCCTACCCATCTTTCCTCAACAATCCATTCGTGAAATGGCGCGT
Source organism: Planctomycetaceae bacterium (assembly GCA_018658605.1). The sequence goes on from JABHUV010000067.1 coordinate 2,463, forward strand.
ACGTCCCGTACTCCCGCCGACGTCATGAACGACGCTCTGCTGGGAATGGTGAACTCGGGTTGGACGGGAGTCACAGGTGCGGATGCCGATCACCTCAAAACGATAGAAGACGTCGATGTCACTGCGGCCGTGGGGTTTACTTTCTTCACGATTGATCCTTCCGATTTTGTCGATGCTCAGGCAGATAATTACGATGAACAAACGCTGCGGACAAAATACGGGGAAATCTCCGAACAGGTCGGCTGGGTTCATAAATATCAAGGCAAGCAAGTTACGTTGAATAATGGCACAATCATCGACCTCAATGAAGAAGCCTGTCTGCGAGCTGCGGTCAAATACGGCTCTTCGCTCAATCATGCTCTACAGCTGTCTGCCTATATTGCCGAAGTACAGGAAGCTGCACAACGCGATTACGAAATCGAGCTCAGTGTTGATGAAACCGACCAACCCACAACTCTGGCTGAACATTACATCATTGCCGATCAATGTCTCAACCATGGTATGAAACTGGTGAGTTTAGCTCCCCGTTTTATCGGTGAATTTGAAAAGGGAGTCGACTTTATCGGTGATCTGGGCGCTTTGGAAGAATCCCTGAACGATCATGCCGAGTTGGCCCGACAACTGGGACCTTACAAACTATCGCTACACTCGGGCTCGGACAAACTATCCATGTACCGCTTGCTGTCCAAAGCAACTCAAGGCTTATGGCATGTAAAAACGGCGGGCACAAGTTATTTGGAAGCTTTACGTGTCGTTGCACTTCACGAAAAAGATCTTTTCCGGGAGATCGTTGACTACTCACGAGAGCGATATAATACAGACAAGGCAACCTATCACGTACACGCCACGCTGGAAATGGTTTCTGCTCCTAGTGAAATTGAATCGGATATCGAGCTACAGCGGGAGTATTTGGAATTATGGGATGACGTCCCTCAGGGAAAGGGCTTTACAAAACCCGGTCGCCAAATCCTGCACTGCACCTTTGGTAGTGTGCTGACACACGAAAAATATGGTCCGTTGGTCGCCGATATCCTGCGACAACATCCTGACACCTATACGCAAGTTCTCGATGATCATTTCACTCGTCATCTGGAAGCACTGCAAGCCGGCATGTAATTAACCCAAGTCTTGGGACCCAACACCGAACGAATGGATTAGTTTGTATCGATTTGGTTAAAAGAGGCGACTTATGAAACACCGACATCTCGGTAATACGGACATGGATTTATCCGTCGTCAGTTACGGAGCTTCATCGCTTGGAGCGGAATTTCGCAGCGTCGATGTGGATGAAGCGCTTGCCGCAGTCCCCGCTGCAATTGAATGTGGCATGAACTTCATTGACACGTCTCCCTACTATGGTCGAGGCAGCGGCGAGGTCCTGCTCGGGATCGCGCTGAAAGACATTCCCCGTGACCAATACTACCTCGGCACAAAACTAGGAAGATATCATGCGGCCCATTTTGATTTCTCAGCTAAACGAGTCGTTGAGAGTGTCGACGTCAGCCTGCATCGCTTGGGCACAGATTACCTCGATGTGATTCTCTGTCACGATATTGAATTCGTCGAACGCCAACAAATCGTCGATGAAACACTGCCCGCTCTTCGCAAAATTCAACAGCAGGGAAAAGTCCGCTATGTTGGAATCTCGGGTTATCCCATGAGTAACTTTAAGTTCATCCTCGACCAAACGGATCTGGATGTCGTCCTTAGTTACAACCATTATACGTTACAAAATACTATGTTTAATGATCTCGTACCCTACCTAGAAAGCAAAGGGGTCGGCATTATCAACGCGGCACCCTTCTCTGCTCGACTCCTGACCAATGCACCCTTGCCGCCTTGGCACAAAGCAACTCCTCTCATCCGAGAAACCTGTCAAAAAGCAGCCCAACATAGCGAGTCAGCTGGGGTGGATATTGCTCAACTCGCCTTGCAGTTCTCCATCGCCAACCCCAACATCACAACCTGTGTCACTGGCTCTGCAAACCAGAACAGAATCCGACAATGGGCTGAATGGGCTGAAACACCTCTGGACCAGCAACTTTTGCAAGAGGTGCAGAAAATCCTCGAACCCATTCACAATTGGTTCTATATCGAAGGTCGACCGGAAAACAATGATCCGCAACCGACATCACGGGAAGAATGTCATGGCTCTTAGAATCGATGCCCACCAACACTTTTGGGATTTATCGCACACCGAATTCGATTATGATTGGGTCAAAACCGATCAACTTGCCGCAATTAATGAGACTTTCCTACCCGAACATCTCCAGCCACATCTTGCATCCACCCACATCGACCACAGTGTTGTTGTACAAACGCAACACAAACTAGCCGAGAACCAATGGGCTTTGAATCTCGCCAGGAAAAACCCATTTATTGCCGGTGTCGTCGGTTGGGTCGACTTATCCTCGACCGCATGCGAAGAACATATCTTAGCCCTCAAAGAAAATCCGAAGTTCGTTGGTATCCGGCATGTTACGCAGGATGAACCGGATGACGATTTTATCGTTGGGGATCTGATCCTCCGCGGACTGGCCGTTCTTGAGAAACATACCGTGCCATTCGATCTGCTATTTTACGTGCAACACTTAAAACACGCCGTCAAGCTGGGAAGGACATTCCCGAATCTCCCGCTGGTAATCGACCATTTGGCCAAACCCACAATCAAGACAGGTGAAATATCAGACTGGGCGTCCGACCTACGTGCTGCGGCACAGTTTTCCAACATCCACTGTAAACTTTCCGGACTCATTACCGAAGCAACATGGAATGAATGGACCCCCGCAGACTTGCGCCCCTACATCGAAACGGCATTGGAGGCCTTTGGTCCACGCCGCTGTATGTTTGGATCGGATTGGCCAGTCTGTAAACTAGCTGGAAGTTATGAACAAGTTTACGGTGCACTGATGGAAGTCGTTGAAGATCTTTCCCTCGATGAGCAGGATTGGATTCTGGGAAAAACAGCAACCGAATTTTATCAACTCAAATTAGAGAACCCACATCTTCCTTAATCAGCACACCTTCCTTCGGAACACCCAATTTAGCTGAAATCCACCCCGCAGTCCCTGTTAAACTCATTGCTGCGATTCTAGGTTACAGTAATCAAAATCCAAATGGGGTCAGTTTTGATGTTAACTGAGGCAGAGGCACCCGCACACCCGCAAGAAAGTAGCCGAGGCGGGACTCGAACCCGCACGTCCGTGAGGACACAGGATTTTAAGTCCTGAGCGTCTGCCAGTTCCGCCACTCGGCCATAGTGCGTTAACGTTATTGGCTGATAGAAAAACTATCTTAACCTACCCACACAGTTTCTCCAATAACCGGCTCGTAGACTTTA
>JABHUV010000232.1 GCA_018658605.1 Planctomycetaceae bacterium
AAGGGCGTCGTAAATAGTGGCCGCAAGATGTTCGGGGGTTTTGGGTAGGTCCGTGGGAAAGCCGGCATGCTTGTCGGACTTGCCAATCGCTTGGCCACCGCGTACGCCACCACCGGCAAACCAAACGCTTTGCAACGCTCCATGGTGATCACGCCCTGGCAGCTTATAATGACTTGGCAGTAATGTAATTTTTGGAGTACGACCAAACTCACCAGCCATGACGATCAGTGTTTCGTCCAGTTCCCCAGCAGCATCAAGGTCGTCCAACAGAGCACTAACTGCTTGGTCAGTAGGCGGGAACAATTTGTCTTTTAGGTGAGGAAACGCATTTCCGTGAGTGTCCCATGCTTCGTCATTGCCTAAGTTGACTTGAACCATGTTGACGCCCGCAGCAACTAGTCGTCGTGCCATCAGTAGCGACCAGCCAAAACAATTCTTTCCATAGCTCTCCTGAATCTTTTCGTCCGCATTGGTGACGTCCAGTGCATGTTGGACGGTCTTGTCTGTCAGCAGGGAAATCGCTTGTTGGCGGTGTTGATCGAAGAGTTCCGTTTGAGAAGATTTGTCGAGTCGGCGTTTTTGGTCGGTGACAGACTGGACAAGCTTGAGACGATCAACAAATCGATTTTCAGAGAGTCCATGTGGTAACTCGAGGTTAGGAGCCTGAAAAGTTCGCGCTAGATCAGTGCCACGATCCTGATGGTCGAATGCATATTTAGGAAATGCACCATATGACGTTTTGTGGAATGATGCTCCTTCGACGAACCAAGGGTTAGCGTCTTCACCCATCATGCCGGCAAACTGTCCAGGAATGACTCGTCCAGAGTTATGTATGAGTCGCTCAGGCAATACGGCGACAGGCGGTAAGTTGTTGCGGCCTGTTGTTAACGCGTTGGCAATGGCAGCAATTGCTGGATTATCGGTTGGCCGCGGTGCGGATGCATTGAAGCCGACAGGTAATTTGCTGTGCCCCGTTAGCATAATGTGGTGACCGGCGGAATGTTCGTTGGAGGTATGAGTTAAGGACCGAAGAACAGCCCATTTTTCACTGCGCTGAGCCAACAATGGCAGGTGTTCACAAATTTGCAAACCAGGAGTTGCGGTTGAAATTGGCTTGAAGTCACCGCGAATATCGTCTGGGGCGTCAGGTTTTAAATCGAAGCTGTCTTGTTGAGCCAGACCACCGGAGAGAAATATATAGATGATCTTTTTGGCCCGGTTTCCCGTTACGCCCGATAGACTTTGAATGGGTGCTGCCTGTAAAGCGGACACATGGTTCATGCCCAATCCTAGTAATCCGACGGCTCCGGCCTGCAGGGCATGCCGGCGATTAACGATCGCGTGTTGTGGTATTGAGTGGGACATTTCTGTAATTTTATTTTACGGGCTATTAATTGAAGGGTGTAAGAATACTAGAAGAGATTACTGGTTTATCGGTGGTTGTTGCTAGGTTACTTTAGTGTCCAGATATTTACGCGGCGGTCAAATGAACCAGACACTAGCAGATTACCGTTATGAGAAAATGCGAGTGAATAGACGGTATTGCGATGACCGTTGAGTGATGTAATTTTGCGATATGTTTCGAGGTCCCACAGATTGATGACTCCGTCGGTACCGCCACTGGCAAGCCGTTTCCCGTCATGTGAATATGCTAAACTCCGAATATTGCCTTTATGTCCGCGCAAGCGACCAGTTACTTTTCCCTGTTCACGATCCCAAACGGCAATCATACCTTGGCCGCCACCCGTAGCAAATTGATTATTATCGGATTTTGAGTAGGCCACGCTGTAAACTCCTTCTTCATGCTCCGTTACCGCATGGCTTTGCGTACCATCTTGATTCCAAGTGATGACTTGGCTTGATAAGCTGCCAGCAGTAATCCAGTTTCCATCGGAGCTAACATCCACGCCGTAGGTGTAAGGGGTGAGGCCACTCATTTGTCGGACTTGACCGGATGCCGTCCAAATGCGGACGGTATTGTCAAAACCCGCTGTGACAATACGTTCACCCACAGGGCCCGCATAGACGCCACATAATACGGCTAAGCTATGTCCGGACAACGTTGATTCCACGGAGCCGCTGCTGGAGCTTAAAATTTTAACGGTCTTATCCAAGCTCGTCGTTAGTATGTTGTTACCGTCGCGAGAGAATTTTACACAGGAGATGCCATCCGCATGGACCGCTCGAAATACCTTCACAGCCCAAGTGTCCGTATTCCACACATAGACCGCACGGTTGAGGCTGCCGGCTGCGATCAGAGCCCCATCCGGTGAAATATCGACACCGTAGACCGCATTGGGAGGCCCCCCGGCAAGGGTTTTATATGAATATCGCTGCATTATTTAATTCTACCTAACATCGCCCCGCTAGGCATGGATTTTTTCCTAGTCTTCTTATGTAGTTGTTGTTAGTTGCATCAATTTGTAGCGAAGATTGAAAACGCATATCCTTTGGGGGGGTTGTTGGCAATAATTACCCCGATACAATAACCGCACACTACATATGCATGAACGCATATGTGATTGTTTTTCCAAGAGATTTTCCCATCATGGCGAATGTCAAAAAACACAGTTTCCAGGCTCTTTGTTTGTTGGTGTTGGCAACAGCATTTGCGTGGGGGTTTTTGACCTATCAGGATCTGAATCTTAGTCGAAATCGATACGCCGACCTCCCGCCCGATCCCACCGCTGGAATTCAAATGAGCACACCAGGAAGTATGGAAAGGATTGACCGGACGTTTGAAGCGGTGAGTGATAGTGACTTGGACGATGAGGACATCATTATTGCGTTGGAAATCAACGGAGTACATTATGCATATCCCAAACGACATCTATCCGATGTCGGCGCGCATGTCGCAACCGAAATACTGGGTGATGTCCCCATAGCGGTGACGTATTGTAACGAATCTGAGTGCGTGCGAGTTTTCGTTGGTGATGTTGGCGGGGATCGCTTAGACATTACCCAAGAAGGTCTTGATGAAGACAAATTTTTGATTTTGGTAAATGGCGAGCCCTTTTTTCAGGAGGATAAATCGATTCCATTGCAAGATTATGCGTTCAAATTGGTTACTTGGAATCAGTGGAAAACAGAGCATCCAGATGGCCTAGTGCTAGCGGATTACAGGTGGGAATGACGTAAAGATTTTGCGATTTCCCCCCATTGTTGATTTTTACGGCGAATAATTGCGTGTGACATTTAATGTCACCTAATTATTGTCCATATTCATTCTCAATGAGCCCACTGTGTATACCTATCAACAAGTTCGCCTAGCTGGTTGGCTAGCGTTGTCGAGTCAAGAAATTATTCCGAGTTTGCACCATTTCACAATGGTCCAAGCAGGCCAATTCCATATAGCCCATAAACGGCGGCTTAGTTGGTGGTTGGCACAAGCAGAAGAATCAAGTCATTCTAAGCACTTTGATTTATTACGCAGCGTCATGTTGTCGGAAATATTAACGCGAGTGTGGACGGCAACGGTTGAGGGTTGGTACCAAACCAATGAAACGTTTGAGCCGGCGAGTGATACTACGTTTTGTATTTTTAAGAGCATCCAAGCGGATCATGCCGCCGTCAAACAGAAAATGAGCGATTTGATAACGCGACCCACGCACCGATTCGAAATCCGTGAATTGGCTCGGCGTTGTGAGCGTTGGACAGATTTACTTTTAGGATATATGACGGACATTCCGGGTACTGGTTTGTATGGATACAGTCGCGACCGTATCGAAGAACATGGCAGCGATGTCCGCTGGCAACTCGCAAGCGGTCAAGGCTTGGCTGCTCGCAAATTCACTAACCTAGCGCTCAAGCAAATATTTGGCCGACACGTCGAACCTCGTTTTGAGGGCAACGATTCTTTAAGAGAATTCAATGGCGTTTGCTCGACGTCAATATTGTCGTGTGTGGATAAATTCCGCGTCGATATTCCCGAGTCCTGGGTAGACTATTGTGCGCACCCAGCCAACCAAGCAATATCGATGGCCGAGCGTCTGATGTCCCAATGGCGCCGTGTTGATAGCGGTGAATTATATTTATTAAATTAAGATAAAAATCGGGGTGGCGGAATTATAGAGTACCGCGACGCTGTTTATTTCGTTGTTCCACTAGGCTGCGGATATTTTCTATATCATCACACGGCGTTGCTTCAATCAACGTTCGGGTATATTCTTCTCGTGGGTTGCGGTAAATTGCTTCGGACGGACCAAATTCAACAATTTCGCCATCCTTCATAACGGCCATCATATCGGCCATGAACTTCACAACTGACAAGTCATGGCTGATAAAGATATAGGTTAAGTCACGGCGTTCTTGCAGGTCGTTCAAAAGATTGAGCACTTGAGCCTGTACGGATACATCGAGTGCCGACACGGATTCATCACAGATGATGAACTGTGGCTCGACGGCGAGTGAGCGGGCAATACAGATTCGTTGCCGCTGCCCACCGGAAAATTCATGCGGATAGCGTCTCAGGTGTTCCGGCAACATTCCCACTTCCTCGAGCAATGCTGCTGCGCGATCAATGCGGTCAGCACGAGAACTTCCAATACGCTGTAGTTTCATTGGCTCGATAATTGCAGCTTGAATCGTCATGCGAGGATTCATGGACCCGAAGGGATCTTGGAAAATAATTTGCATCTCTTGTCGTAGTGGTCGCATTTGACGGCGACTAAAGGATGAAACAACGGAACCATCAAACACGACCTCACCAGCAGTTAATGTTTGCAGTTGCAAAATCGCGCGACCAGCCGTCGTCTTACCGCAACCCGATTCGCCAACTAGGCCTAAGGTTTGGCCCCGATAGACATCTAAATCAATGCCGTTGACTGCTTTAACATGACCAATAACTCGTTGTAACAATCCTTGTCGCACGGGAAAATGGACTTTAAGGTCGCGGACACTTAACAAAGGAGTTTCTGATTCATCGACGCACGTAGCGTCTTTGATAAACGACGACGAATCATCGGCATATCCCAATGTTTGTAATTCCGAATGCTTGTGAAGTAATCGCCCCCGCCCTGTTTCAATGAAGAACTGTTTCCGCTGGGCAGTCATTTCTTTGGCGGTGATGGTCATTTTGCCGTCATCCCCGATCGCCGTGTCCATAAAGTCGGATACGGTTGGTAATCGTTTGTAAACAGTATCAAGTCGAGGGCGACAGTTGAGCAATCCTTGGGTGTACGGATGTTGCGGATTTTCATAGATATCCAGAACTTCACCTTGTTCGACAACTTTGCCGCGGTACATAACCATCACGTCGTCGGCAATTTCGGCGATAACACCAAGGTCATGGGTGATGAATAATACGGCCATTTGCCGCTCATCGCGCAATTCGCGAATGAGATCTAGAATCTGTTTCTGAACCGTTACATCTAAGGCAGTGGTAGGTTCGTCGGCAATAAGTAGTTTTGGATTGCAAGACAAAGCCATGGCAATCATGACCCGCTGTTTCTGCCCACCTGACATTTGGTGTGGATAATAATGAATTCGCTCTGCTGGTTCAGGAATTCCGACTTCGTCAAACAACTCGATGGTCCGTTCGCGGGCTTCGTCTTTGGAAACATCTTGATGCTCCAATATGGCTTCCATCACTTGGCGACCGACCTTATGTACGGGATTTAGCGAGGACATGGGTTCTTGAAAAATCATGCTGATTTCGCTGCCGCGCAACTTCCGCATTTGTTTTTCACTCATGTGCACAATATCCTGCCCCAAGAACATTACACTACCGGTGTTGATTTCGGCAGTTGCTGCGAGCAACTTCATGATAGTCAGTGATGTTACGGACTTCCCGGAACCTGATTCACCAACTACCCCCAGCGTATGTCCAGGCATGATCGTCAAAGACAAATCATCCACAGCCTTGACAACACCGTTGTCGGTATTGAAATAGGTTCGTAGGTTTTGGATTTCAATGATGCCAGGCATGGGTTTTGATCTTAGGTGTACTTGTGAGTTAATCTTTGGGGTCGGCGAGCCGCGGGTCCGTGGCTTCTTGGACCCCTTCGCCGATGAGGTTGTAGGCTAAAATGGTAATGAAGATGGCAATGCCGGGAAAAACGATTTGCCACCATTCGGTGTAGTTTGAGGTACCAGCATTGAGGACTGTTCCCCAACTGGGATTGGGAGGTGGTGCACCGAAACCGAGCAAGCTGAGACCCGCTTCGACTTTAATTGCCGCGGCGATACCAAATACAATAGGAACCATGACTGGCGCGAGTGCATTGGGTAAAATATGTCGAAACATAATTCGCAATGGGCCGGCACCGATACTCTGGGCAGCGGCGACAAACTCCGATTGCTTGAGTTTTAAAAACTCCGCGCGCGTGAGCCGCGCCATTCCTGTCCAACTTGTTAAACCTAAGATTGCCATCATAATCCAAATATTGGTTTTATCGATGACAGCGATGAGTGCGAGAATCAACACAATGCCGGGGATGCACATCACTAGTTCAATAATGCGACTGATTACCATGTCAATGGCGCCGCCCATGTAACCAGCAATAGCACCGAGCGTGATTCCAATGAAGGCCGCAATGCCAGTGGACACGAATCCGACGAGCAACGCAATTCGTGTGCCATGTACCATACTGGCAAAGACATCGACACCTCGTTTATAGGTACCAAAATAGTTTAGCTTTGAGGGAAGCCCAGCATGATATGGGTTTCCAGGACGATCCACCCATTCCCCGTTAGTATTCTTGTCTTGCCACTCTCCGTCTCGAACAGGACGATAAGGATCTTGAAAAACTAATGGCCAGATTGCCCAGCTTTCGGGATCTTTTTTACGCAGATTTTCTGGATACCGTTTACGAAACCGATCCTTGTGAAAGATGGGGTTTTCCCAATCGGTATTGAAGTAGGCGAGACAGGGGAAATAGAGATTTCCTTTGTACTTGCAGACAATCGGCTTAGTTCCCGCGATCATTGGTGAGAAGACAGCGATTGTCGATAGACACAGAACTACCGCAAACGCTAGCATCGAAAGCTTTCGGCGTCTGAAACGCCGCCAAGCGAGAACCCAAAATCCGGGCGATCGCTTCTCCTTGGTGGGTGTGCCGGAAGGTTGTTGATTGTTGTCAGTCATAAAGGAAACCAGTTTGTTTTGTTACTTATATGCAATCCGTGGATCGACAAATGCATATAGGATGTCGGCAAAGAGTTGCCCTAACAGGGTAAGTACCGAAAGTGAGAGTGTGAGTCCCATGATGACGGGATAGTCTCGCGTTCCAATACTGCGGAAATAAAGTTGTCCCATGCCGGGCCAATTAAACACTTGCTCCAGAATAATCGCGCCTCCTAGTAATGATGGAAGTGATAATCCGAGCAGGGTCACGAATGGGATAAGCGTGTTCCTAAAGGCGTGATGTAGAATGATCCGCATCTGCCCCAAGCCTTTGGCGCGAGCCGTGCGAATGTAATCTTGGCGAATTACTTCTTCCATGTTGGCTTTAATGAAACGACTGTAATAAGCTAAACTGACATATGTAAAACAGATAACTGGCAGCAACATGTGCTGCAACAAATCCCACGTTTGAGCGATTACTCCCATTTCGTCATAATCGGAATGGTGCATCCCCATCAGCGGTAATTCCCATGCCGTTCCACTAAGCTTGACGGCGAAGAACAACTGCAAAAAAAGAGCCGCAATAAACGATGGAATAGCGTATAGCATATATAAGCTAACGCCAGCGATTCGTTCATCGAGCTTGCCACTGCGAATGGTGGACCACAGGCCAATAGGTATGGCGAGGAGGTATGCGATTACCAAAGATGGCACAGTAAGGAGCAGTGTCGCCAACACGAGACTTTCGATGACGTCGGTGACAGGCTTTTTTTCGTTATAACTAATACCCATGTCGCCAGTGGCTAGATTACGGAGCCAGATCCAATAAGCTTCGTAGACTGGCTTATCGAGCCCATACGCTTTTTTAATGCGCTCTAAATCTTCGGCGCTGGGCATCTTATCCGGATTCATCATGGCGGGATCAGTATCCATCGGGCTACCAGGCATGAAGCGGATTAATGCATAGACAACCATCGTGATTAGCAACAGCGTGAGCAATCCCAATAGGATGCGGCGGATTAAATAGCCAGCCATGAATTGCCTTGTTTAACTTGGATTAGTTTGTGCAAATGATACGCGAAGTTAGGCTGCAGTGGAACAGTTGAGAAAAATTTACTGCATACCGGCTGGTTTGAAAATGGTAGATTCACCCGGGCCATAATTATACGGGCCGCGAGCACTGTAATTGTATCCTCGTAACGACCGGTTAAATCCATAATAGGCATTACGGAAGTAAAGCCACGTATAGGGCTGGTCATCCCACAATTGCAGGTGGATTTTTTGGTAAATAGCCGCTCTTTTTTCAGGGTCGAGTTCTCGTTTACCATCTTCAAAAAGCTGATCAACGATCTTACTGGAATAACATCCATAGTTGCGACCAGCGTCGATAGCATTGGTTGTCCATAAATTCTCCGAAGTGTCTGGGTCAGCGCCCGTTCCCCAACCGGCAAAAATGGCGTCGAATTGATGATCGCGTGATAACTGCTGTAAGGTTGTAAATTCAACAGGCTTGACGTTACATATGATCCCAATTTGTTCTAAGTTCTCCCGTAGTAATGCGCAAATATCAATTCGCTCTTGTTTGTTGCTAGTCAATATAGTGAACTCGAACCGGACTTTTTTGCGGCCTTCAATTTTGCCGTCGAAATTGTTATCAAGTTCAACAATATTATCTAAATATCCGTCCTCATCGCTATCTTCCCAGCCGGCTTCTGCCAACAGGTCTTCTGCTTTATCAAGGTCTTGCGTGTACGGCGTTGGTAGTGTGGTTGGTGCCCAGCGAGAGGTTTTATGAAAAATACCTTGGGCTGCTTCATCGAGGCCAAAGCGATGACGGTCAAGCAGTTCTTGGTGGTTAAACGCATAGCTCATCGCCTTACGCACTCGGGCATCCCGAAAGAAAGGCGATCGATTGTTCCAACCGAAATAGTAATAGACCCATTCTAGCGCGTATGATTTAGTATTGTTTTTATAGAATTCTTCGTCACTGGTTTGCGATTGCCATTGCTCTGGGGACAATTGCATTTCTTCAATGTCTCCTTTTTTTAACGCCAATAAAGCGGTACTGCTGTTTTCGACGATATGGAAGCGGATCGTCTCAAAATTAGGTTTTCTCCGAACTTCTTTGCCATCAACGGTGTAATAAGATTCGCGACGCTTGAGCACGATTTCTTGTCCTCGTGCGCGTTTTGTTATTTGATAAGCACCGCCGGTGATCGGGTTTTCGTCGAGAGCGACGTGAGCCTCACTTTTGGCCATCGTGGGGTCTTCAGGCACCGTGCTTTCGTAAATGTGCTTAGGGATCACTGGAAAGTTAATATTCCATACGTTTGTGGCGAGTGACTCATTGTGGAAAAAAATGACCGTGTGGTCATCATAGGCATGGACGTATTTTAGTTGATCTGTACCTGAGCGTACGGCTGGGATCGGTACGCTTGAAGTCATGATGACCTGATAAGAATACGCGACGTCATGTGCCGTAATAGCGGTTCCGTCAGACCACAGCAAATCGTCCCGCATTATCACTTTGTCGTAGAGTCCGTCGGCAGATGTCTGCCATGAGACAACAACATCCGAGGAGGCAAACGGGACAAAATTCCAATCGAATCCAAACAGT
>JABHUV010000174.1 GCA_018658605.1 Planctomycetaceae bacterium
ACGACGCTGTCTTTGTCACCATGAAAAGCCCAGATCGGAATATCTGTAAGACGCTCAGCAGTGGCTGGATTCCCCCCGCCACAAATGGGTACGGCCGCAGCAAACAACTTGGGATATTTAGCGACCAATGTCCAGGTCCCATACCCCCCCATACTCAGGCCTGTACAGTAAATTCGTGACCGATCAATTTTTTGAGTTTTTGCTATATGCTCAACCAACATGTGTAAATGAGTCGCGTTCCAAAATATGCCTTTGGGACATTGTGGAGAGACAACAACAAAGGGGAAATTTTTTTCCTGGCCAACACGTTTTGCCGGACCCCATTTTTTAACCAGTTCCAGATTATCACCACGTTCCCCTGCACCATGTAAGAACAGCATTAAAGGCCATGCTTTGGTCTTTTCATATGACTCGGGAAGAAAAAGACAATACTGGATGTTTGCTTTCGCGTCGCCTTCTTTTACCTCCAGACGCTGAAACACCTGAGTGCCTGGTTTTGGCTCTTCTTGGGCAACCGTAACTGATCCCAACCAACAAAGTTGTGCTGTCAGCACAGCAGTAAACGCTGTCTTGGATAACCACCCGTATTTTTTCATGATCATGTTTTAACTCACAAACTAATAGAACTGTTATTGATTTCCGAACTCTGTAACTAAGACAGCTTTAAAGATCGCGTACTGTCGCAACTGGTTTCAGTGGATTCTTGGAACATTCAGTTTAAGCGACGCGAGTTCAATATTCAACTTAAGACGGTTTGCCGGTAATAATCTGGTCGGTGGTTACTCCGAGTTAACCTTCTTACGGATCTTTGAACCAAAGTATGGTTTATGTATTAATGCGGTTCCCTAAGAGAACAAGTTATTTTTCGGCCGTCTCGTCAGGTTGAGATTTATTTGCCCGCCACACTTGCTGACTCAATGTCGGATAATCTGTCAACATACCATCGACACCTGCTGCTTGGGTTTGCTGCCAAGCACTGGGGTTCCGCCGGTTCTCACCAGCTCCCGCGTAGTTGTATAGAGCTTGCTTGTGGTGTTGATGCAATCGATCGACATCTTCTCGGGTTGGGGTATAGGTCAACAAAAATACATCTAAGAAATCTTCCTCAAGTCTTTCGGTGACCGACGCTCGGTTTACATTCTGACCAATCCGTACACGTGGATTAATTTGTTTGAGACGCTCACTCACTTCCCGGCTTTGATCAAATGCAAAAGAATTGTCAAGCAGGTCATACTTGACCATCAGGGCAACTAATTTCCGTTCACCATCGCGTGTGATTTGTTTTATATTCAATGCAATAATCGTCGGACCTTGTTTCCGTTTTTGAATCAACTTAAACGTCTCTTCTAACGTGGGTACTTGTACGGCTTGATATCCAACATCAAACCAACTTCCAGCATCCAGCTTTTTGACTTCGGCCAAAGTCACGTCGCGGATCGACTTATTCGGACCATTTGTTGTCCGTTGTAAATTATCATCGTGTATGACAACAAGATGACCATCAGAAGTCGTGCGGATGTCGAGTTCAATTCCCATACGCAATTCTAGGCACGCAGCAAACGCAGGCAGGGTATTCTCGGGGGCATGCCGTAACAACCCGCGATGGGCAATCGCAATCGGGTCCGCAGCAAACGCGCAGTTAAGCAGTATGAGAAATAACGTTAAACCTAAAGTCGGTCGAAACATAACAACACCATCACATTGTAGATTTTCTAGAGCACTAATTCTTTGATGGCTTTTGCCGGAAGAACACCTGTGAGTCGTTGATTTAAGCCCTGGTACTTGTATGACAATTGTTCATGGTCGTAACCCAGCAGTTGCATGACTGTTGCATGAAAATCACGAATGTGGACTGGGTTATTGACGATATTGTAGGAGAAGTCATCTGTTTCGCCATAGATTGTACCGCCCTTGGCACCACCACCAGCCATCCACATGCTGAAACATCGTGGGTGGTGATCGCGCCCATAATTCGTCATCGATAATTTTCCTTGCGTATAGATCGTACGACCAAACTCACCGCCCCAAATAATTAACGTATCATCAAACATCCCGCGTTGTTTTAAGTCTTCAATTAACGCTGCACAGGGTTGATCCACGTCTTTACATTGGCTTGGCATCCGTCCCGCTACATTACCGTGATGGTCCCAATTGTTGTGATAAATTTGGATAAATCGCACACCGCGTTCAGCCAATCTCCGAGCCATCAAAACAGTATTGGCAAATGTACCCAACTTCTTCGCTTCTTCACCGTACAACTTAAACGTGTGATCCGACTCAGTACTTAAATCCGTCAACTCAGGCACACTAGCCTGCATTTTAAATGCCATCTCATATTGTCGAATGCGAGTTTGAGTTTCTGGATCACCGACGGCTTTAAAATTAATTTCATTTAAAGCATTGATATTGTTGATCGTACTTTTGCGGATCGCTACAGGAACGCCAGCAGGATTATTGATGTAAAGAATTGGGTCACCGGCACTGCGAAATGAAACGCCCGCGTGTTCACCCGGCAAGTATCCGCTACCCCACAACCGAGACGAGATCGCTTGCTCTTGATCACGATTACTAGGCACTGCAACTAACACAACAAATGCCGGAAGATTCTCGTTATCAGACCCTAGTCCATACGAGGCCCAAGATCCTAAACAAGGACGACCCGGTACTTGATTCCCAGTCTGCATCGCAGCGATCGCTGGTTCATGATTAATCGCTTCAGTGTGCAGTGTCCGCATCCAACAGATGTCGTCTGCTTTTTTTGCTAGGTTAGGCAAAAGTTCCGTATTCATCATCATGCCACATTCACCTGCTGGGCCGAACTTGAATTTCGAGGGCGCGACGGGGAATCTCTTTTGGCCACTGGTCATGGTCGTCAACCGTTGACCTTTACGAATCGAAGCTGGTAGTTCTTTGTCGTAAAATTCTTTCATCTTGGGTTTGTGATCAAATAAATCCATCTGAGCCGGACCGCCGACCATGTGTAAATATATTACTCGTTTCGCTGTTGCGGGAAAGTGAGTTTTAATGACGCCTTCACCCGCTGTTGCGGACGAACTACTTCCCAGTAGTGATCCGAGGGCGGCAGTCCCTAACAGATTCTTACCCTGCGAGAAAAACTGTCGACGAGTTTGCAACGTTTTATATTCTTCAATGATATTCATAGGATGTTCCAATACACCTTAATCCGCACATTTCTTACTTATTAAGGACTTCATCTAAATTCAAGATCTGATTACAAACCATCGTCCAAGTTGCTAGTGTTACATCATCCATCGATTCATCAACTTTCGCTTCACCGACTGCCAAGAGCAATTTCGCGTCATCTGCGTGCGCTTGATAGTATTCGAGCAAATGCTGTTTACTGGATTGAACAATCTCTAATTCACTATCTTTCAATGCTCTACTAAGCGCACGAGCAATGATAAAGTCAATCATGGCTTGATCGCTGCCATCTGTTTCAATAAGAGCCAGTTCAGCGAGTTTTCGAGCGGCCTCGACAAACTGTGGGTCATTTAATGTAATCAAAGCTTGCAGCGGTGTGTTCGTACGTTCTCGACTCACAGCACAATACTCGCGACTTGGTGCATTAAACGCCACCATATTTGGCGGTGCTGCCATTCGTTTCCAAAAATGGTATACCGTACGGCGGTAAAGATTCTTGCCTTTGTCCTGAACATAATTTCGAGTATCGCCACCGGATAAGCCAACAACTTCCCAAATACCTGTTGGTTGATATGGCTTCGTGCCGGGGCCATACATTTTGCGCGACAATAACCCGCTTACAGCGAGGGCATAGTCTCGCACCATTTCTGCGTCCATGCGGAAACGAGGACCACGCGACAACAATGCATTATCGCGATCTACCTCTAACTTCTGTTGAGTTATCGTTGCTCCTTGGCGATAAGTCGCACTGGTCAACATTAACTTAAATAATTTTCGCACGTCCCAACCACTATCACGAAACTCTAGTGCCAACCAGTCTAGTAACTCGGGATGGCTGGGATCTGCACCCATCACACCAAAGTCTTCAGGAGTAGTTACAATCCCGCGTCCAAAGATTTCTTGCCAAAAGCGATTCACGGTGACTCGCAGCGTAAGTGGATTCGCTGGATCAACAATCCACTGCGCCAACCCCAGACGATTATTCGGCAAATCATCGGCGAATGGATGCAATGAAGCTGGAGTGGCAGCCGACACCTGTTCGCCCTTTTTATCATACTCACCTCGCATCAAAATATAAGCCATCGCATCCGAGTCTTGCTTCTCGACTTGAACATGCGTCACCGGACTACGAGCATCAATCGCCGTTCGTTCCTGTTCTAGATCTAACACAACCTGCTGTAATTTTACGTATTCAGGATCATGTTGATTTAGGTAATGGTTCAGTAATGTCTGGTTCTGTTCTTTCGTTCGATCTGCCTGAGCTGTTGCAAAGATCTCCTGTAATGGTGCAGCTGCACCGATCGTTTTGACGTCCTGTGGAGATAATTGGT
This sequence comes from Planctomycetaceae bacterium, assembly GCA_018658605.1. The sequence continues at coordinate 4,494 of JABHUV010000174.1, forward strand.
TGTCATAGATGCGAACGTCTTGTACGCTGCCACCTTCAAATACGGCGCCTTGGCTACGTTGCCCAATTCGCAAAGGCGTTTTAGTTCGAATCGTAGCGTCGGGTTTGATATTATTTATAGCGACAGTCAATTTAGATTCTGAGCCATCGACAAATATTTTGATGCCTTCCGGTTTAGCAGAGCCATCATAGGTCACAAACACATGCTGCCATTTCCCCGCCTTTACCTGGGCACCTGTGGTAATAACCTTGATTGCGTTATCTGGCCATTCTTGAATCAGATGCACGGCAAACTCACCTCCACCGACGAACAGATCCCAACCTCGAAATGCGGCCTGCTCATCCATGCGGGCGATAATTCCTGAACTCGCTTTTGCAGTGGCCACCCGAACCCAGGCACCATAACTGAATGACTGGTCTTTTTCAAAATCTCCCAACCCGCCAAGATCAAATGTATTACCCGTTTTAATAACTGGCGCCGAGGCCATCCGTCCATTGGCAACCCAAGTCACATTACCTGTTACCTTAACGGGTTCCGCGTCTACAATTTGATTTGTGACGGTGTTTCCCGAACCTTCATTTAGCGGAAGATTAACAACCAATCCCTTCGTCGGTAATTCTAGCGGGACGGTCTCTTTTTCCGTTACATCGAGCCATTTATTAAACCCAGCTTGTGCAGCAATTTTTCTCGCTTCACGAGACTTCGCCGCCGCTATGATTTCCGCTGGCAAAGCTGCCATTCTTTCTCGATCTTCTTCCAACGGAACCTTAATGACTGGACCACGACCATCTTTGATGTTTCCATCCTTGGGACCTTGCGTTGTGTTACGGAAAAATGCTGCCAGTGAATAATAGTCCTTCATCGTGATCGCATCGAACTTGTGGTCATGACATTGCGCACAGTTCGTCGTTAAACCAAAATAGACCCAACCGATCGTTTGCACTCGATCCGCGGCGTAATTGGCAAGATTTTCTTCGTCAATCGTACCACCTTCGTTTGTGGTAATATTGCAGCGTTGAAAGCCTGTGGCAATGAGTTGGTCTGTTGATGGTTTTGGTAGCAAGTCACCGGCAATTTGCTCAACGGTAAATTGATCAAACGGTTGATTGGCGTTGAACGAGCGAATAACCCAATCGCGATAAGGCCACATCTCGCGATAGTTATCAAAGTGCAAGCCATGCGTGTCGCCGTAGCGAGCTGCGTCAAGCCAATACCTCGCCCGGTGTTCACCCCACGCTGGCGTCTGCATCAATTTATCGATCCAATCACCGAGCACATTGTCTTTGTTTGCTTTGTTACCTCGATATGCCAACACAAAAGCGGTAACATCTGCAGCGGCCGGAGGCAAACCTGTGACATCTAGGTGTACGCGGCGAAACAATTTAGCGGGTGTGGCCTCGGCTGCGGGTGACAAACCGGCTTGCTGCAAGCTAGCTAATACAAATCTATCAATGCCATTCTTGGCCCAACTCTTTTTACGAACCTTGGGGAGTTCCGATTGGTGTGGTGCAATTAACGACCAATGTCGCTCGTATTGGGCCCCTGCGGATATCCAACGTTTGAGGATTTCTTTTTCGTCCGCTGTGAGTGTTTTCTTTAGTTCCGCTGGCGGCATGACCAGTTCGACATCATCGGTCAGCACGCGGTTAATCATTTCACTGTCGTCAGGGTGGCCCGCAACGATTGCGCCTAAGTCGATTGCCACATCCCGTTGGTCTAACCGCAAATCCGCTTTTCGCGCAGCGCTATCCGCACCATGACAAGCAAAGCAATTTTCTGCCAGTATCGGCAACACGTCTCGATTATATTGCAACGGTTCCGCTGACTGTATAATTCCCGCAAATGCGAAATAAATCGCAAATAAAAATAGGGAACGCCAATTACACTGCTGATTCATGTTGATTCTCGTAAATCTCATTGGTTTGTTATGTGAATAAAATTTTTGTTTATCTTATTGCTATTCAGCAGGTAATCCTCGACCCCCCAGTATTTTACTCCAGCCTCGATATGTTGTGACATTGCCGCCGACGTTTTTTTCCTATTAACGGCTCAATAATAACTGCAGCCTTCGTATAACTTTTAAACAAAACATTTTTTGTGCCAACAAGCATCCGCAGGACGTCGCTTCCCGTTAAAATAAAACAAAGCAAGTACGCTATTACAGAAGTCCTCTTATTGGAAATCGACAAACCATGGTCAATCATATGCACAAAAGCATCTTCTTTGGTGTAACACTTCTAGCAAGTTGTTTTTGCTTAATTGCGAGCAACACGACCGCTGCTGAAACGACTACAACACGAAATAACGTCGCACCTCTGAAAGTGCTGATGGTTACCGGTGGCAGCAGCCATGATTATGACAACCAAAAAGGCATTCTCGAGAAAGGCATTGCAGCGCGAGCAAATGTCCAATGGACTATCGCTCATCAGGGAGGTAAGGATCGCAATCAAATGATTGAATTGTTCAAATCTCCGGACTGGGCAGCCAAGTACGATATCGTTGTACACAACCAGTGTTTTGGTGGGGTAACGGATGTCGCTTTTGTGGAACGCGTTGCTCAAGCGCATTACGCTGGAGTACCTGCAGTCATTATCCACTGCACCGTACATAGCTACCGTCATGCCAAAACCGATGCTTGGCGAAAAGTTATCGGCGTAAGTTCCTTTAGCCATGAAAAACACCGCCCCTTGGCAGTTCGAAATCTACAAGCCAAACATCCAATCATGCAGGGATTTCCGAAAGTGTGGAATACACCCAATGGGGAGCTCTATAAGATTGACAAAATGTGGCCCAATTGCAAAGCGCTGGCAACCGCATTTGGCGAAGACACCCAAAAAGATCATACTTGCATTTGGACCAACACCATCGGAAAAGGCAAGGTCTTTGGCACTACGATTGGTCATCACAACGAGACCATGAGTACTGATGTTTATCTCGACCTAGTCACCCGTGGCATGTTGTGGGCCTGCGATAAACTCGATGACTCCGGAAAACCTAAACCCGGCTACGGTCCCGCTAAAACAAAATAGACCATCTGTGGTCATTTCGACCGAGCCTGTGCTGTGTATCATTTGAGCTCGCAATAAGTGGGATATTACTGAATTGGCCGTTTTGTTATTCATACAGAAACGGAATAAATCAGACCAATCTATATATAGACCATATTAACCGTGCTTCCTTTTAAATGCCGCAGTATAGCGATGTTACAATAAAACTACGTAACAGCAATATTATTGGAGGCTATTTGAGTGCGCCGTTTTTTCACAGCAGTCGTCGTAATGACAGTTATTTTTGGTGGCATTCATCGTACTGCCGCTCAAGATACCGTTCGAGTACACGCGGGTTTGCAAGTCCTTTATACATTTGAAACGGGGCAAGGAAATACGGTTTTTGACCGGTCTGGAAACGGTCCTGCACTTAACTTAAAAATCGCTAACAACGATGCTGTCAAATGGCTCAACGGTGCACTTCAAGTAAACAGTGCCACCATGATCAAATCTACGGCTCCCGCGCGAAAAATCATTGATTTCGCCAAACGAACCCGTGGACTCACGATTGAAGCTTGGGTAGATCCGGCCAACGACCGTCAGGATGGCCCGGCTCGACTGGTCACTCTCTCCGGTAACACGAGCGTCCGTAATTTTACTCTGGGCCAAGACGCGAATCATTACGATGTGCGAATACGCACAACCGCCACGACAAAAAACGGCATTCCCTCCACACCAACCCCTTCCGAAACTGCCAGCACTCGTTTAACGCACGTCCTCGTCACTCGCCAAGCGGACGGGACCACTCGCATTTTTATCAATGGCCAACAGCAAGCCACTGCTCAGATCAAAGGTGATTTTGGAAACTGGGACGACAGTTTTGCTTTGTCTCTGGTAGACGAGGCGAGCGGAGGCCGACCGTGGCTTGGCACACTGCACCTAGTCGCCATCTATAGTCGACCGTTGTCTGCGAAAGAAGTAACTCAAAACTATACGGCTGGACCTGGCGCGAAAACTGGCGAAATGTTCGCACAACGACGCCATGAACAGTTCTTTGAGGTCAAAATCGCCCCGCTCTTTGCCAGAAACTGCCTTGGCTGCCACGGCGCCGAGAACCACAAAGGTAAGTTGAATCTGGCTCGAAAAATAGATGCATTTAAAGGGGGCGAAAGTGGTAAAGTCATTTTGGCGGGCAACCCTAATGAAAGCTTGCTGTTAGAGCAAGTTATCTCAGGAGATATGCCTCCCGAAGGACCGTCACTTACCGAACAGGAGATCAAAGACCTTCAGCAGTGGATTAAAAACGGAGCAGTTTGGACAGTCGATGTTATTGACCAAGCACTATATGCTAACAATCCCCCCACCGATATCTGGTTACAACGACTTACGATTTCAGAATATATCGGCACCGTTAAGCAAACTATCGGAGTTGATATTTCCGAGCAAGCAACCACGCTGCTGCCCCCAGACATACGTGCCGACGGGTTCAGTAATACCGCCTACAACCTCAATGTCGATCTAAAACACATTGAAACCTATGCACATCTCGCTGAACAAATTGTACAGAAGGTGGATGTAGCCGAATTTGCGGCACGGTTCTCTAAAAGCCGCAAGCTCTCCACGGATGATACGATGCGTGACTTTGTTGCCAACATGGGCGCGTGGATTCTCCGCGGGCCATTAGACGAACGAGAGATTTCAATCTACAGCGGAATAGCCACAACGATAGCCAGCGCCGGCGGTTCGTTCGACGAAGCCGCTGGATTAATTATTGAAGCGATGATTCAATCTCCAAGATTCATTTATCGAGTTGAGCATCAACGTGGAGACGGATCAGCTTGGCCCGTGAGTGATTACGAAATGGCATCACGCATGAGTTACATTCTGTGGGGCACATCACCAGACCAGCCGTTGATGCAAGCCGCCAAAGACGGCCGCCTACAAGATGCCACTAACGTCGCTGCACAAGTAAAACGTATGCTTGAAAATCCGCTAGCAAAAAAACAATCTGCTCGATTTATTACCGAATGGCTCGATCTTGATCGCCTAGAGAACTTACAACCTAATGCAAAACGATTCCCCGCTTGGAACGCCTCACTTGCCCAAGACATGCAGCGAGAAACCGTAGCATTTTTTCAAGACATCGTTTGGCAACAAAAACGTCCCCTATCCGATCTCTTCAATGCCCAATTCACCTACGCCACACCACAACTCGCTAAATTCTACGGAATTGCCACACAAACCAACTCCGCCAAAAACGAACTACAACGTTACGATCTGAGCAATGTTCCTGAACGCGGTGGTTTTCTCACCCATGCCAGTACACTAACAGTCGGTGGCGATGATGCCTCGATGGTAACTCGCGGGCTATTTGTCCTCAACGATATACTCAGAGGTGCCGTCAACGATCCACCTCCCGGACTCGACACCACACCCGTTCCTGTGAAAAAAGGACTCTCGCAACGCAGTATTGCTGAGAAGCGAATTGCGAACTCCGCCTGTACTGGGTGTCACAGCAAATTCGAACCTCTCGCGTTTGGACTTGAAAAATTTAACGGCATCGGAGTTTTCAATAACCAAGACGAACATGGAAACAAATTGCGAGCCGACGGTGAGATATTATTTCCCGGAACAGCGGTCGCCATTCAATACAAATCCGCAAGCGAACTCATGGATTTACTTGCAAGTAATAAACGAGTCCAAGAAACAATTACTTGGAAATTGACGCAATTCGCTCTAGGGCGACCGCTTGCTGCTACAGATGCTAGGATTATCAATCAAATACACACTGCCGCATGGGCCCATGAAGGAACATACCAAAATTTAATGACGGCCATACTGACAAGTGATCTCGTGATGCTTACTCAAACCCAAACTGAATAAAACCTATAAGCTAATCTCCATTTTTTCTTTCCTCCAATCACGCGATCACGTCATAATATACTTATGACTACAAATAGACCTGAGCTCCGCAAAGGCTTGAAATATGTCAAGGATTTTACATGTCTGCTAAAACAATAAATCGTCGAACCATGCTCAAGGCAGTCGGCTCAATCTCCATCGGGTTACCGCTTCTCGAAGAGATGATTCAACCTGCTATCGCCGCAGCGAAAGATGACGTACCAATTAGGGCATTCAATATTTTCTTTGGTCTCGGTATCCCTGCACCGCTGCAAGCGGAAGGTTTTGATGATGTTCTGGAGCCATTGAAACCACTTGGTGAAAAACTGTTAATTATGCGGAACGTCAACCAAATCCGCTGTGACGAAAGTGGCATCAATGCGCACTATGACGGAGCCGCTGGGGCTTTTACCGCTAGTGCACCTGATGGTGAAGCACGAGCGGGAGGTGCCTCTATTGAGCAATTGGTCCGGCAAGCCCATTATCCTAATGGCCAACCCACAGGAGTTGTTCCCACATTGGTTGGCGGAACTTTCTTCCGCCGTAGCCGTGTCGGGCGATATGTTCACAGTTACAACAAAGACGGTACAGTTGCTGCCACCATTCAAGAAAAACCTCGTGATCTATTCGCGCGGGTTTTTGGTTCCGTCGCTTTAGCCAGTAATAACAAAGATGCTCGACGCCGAGCGTTGAAGCAAAGTGTGTTGGACTCCGTCATCGATGACTTTCATTTTTACACGGGTGCTAATTCACCGCTGGGAGCTAACTCTAAATCTCGCATCGCAGATCACTTAGATCGGATTCGGGAATACGAACAACGTGCATTCGCCCTCGATGCTGACCCCCATGCGCCCAAACGTCCGTTGAGATCCAAAATACCCCACGGTGGTGCCTCGGACCCTGGCGGACAAGGGATTGATATTACGTTAGAGCAACTGACGACGGAATGGCGTTTGATGGCGGATTTGTATGCGTTGTCCATTCAAATGGACCGAGTACGATTTGGTTCGTTGACATTCTTGGCCGCCGGTGAACGTATTCGTTTAAAAGGCGAATATGAATATGACGGAAAGCACCGTTGGTCCTTTGATGATGCTCAACAACATAATGCCAGTGGCGATCAAGGATGCAGTCATGAATGGTGGCACAAGTTTAATGAAAATAAAAAGAATGAAGCACTACGTGCCCATG
>JABHUV010000380.1 GCA_018658605.1 Planctomycetaceae bacterium
CCATAATAATATTCTTCACGTTGTCTACTGTTCCAAAATGGGCGCTGACTCCCCAGTTGGTGGCAAAGATCACGCGATTGGGTCCGAAAGCATCATAAACCGGATTAAGGATAGGTAGGTAATATTCCAGATCGGTAGGTGCGGCGACGGTGAACGGTAACACCTCCGAGAAGTTGTTGATGCTGGAGATCTTACAGTAGACGTTTCGATGGCGGGCACACTGAACAATCGCTGATTTCAATTCGATCGATATGTCGCTGTCGATAATCTTGGCTCGAAAACAGTGGTTTATTACAATTCTCAAACCCGGATAGGCATCCGCCAGAGCTGACACATCATCAGCGTGCGATGCCTCGATCAACAGATCCACGACCATGCCGTGGTCTTCTAATAGACGTAAGTGCTTTCGCGCGAGTTCGTTGTCTAAATATCCGCGGAGCTCATCAAATCGAAAGCGGTATCCGTTTAAATACCCAGTGTTATAGTACCGCTGGAAATGTTGCAGAAATGCAGGATCCGTCAAATCACCACGAGCGACATATCCACATATCAATTCCGATTGGGCTTCATTTAGCACCCAGTCGTTGAATTCCGGTTTATCTTGATCGCAAGCCTCAATGACCAATGTCGAGCGGATTTCAAGGCGATTAGCCACATCGCGGTAGTCCGCGGCCGTAACCACACGTCCCAAGGAATCTTGCGGCACACGCTGGACGCGCTCCCGTTCATACTCAATTTGAGTAGCACCTTTGAAATGGGTGTGTGGATCGATGATCCAAGGTTTGGCACCGAACGCAATCGACTGGAACGTTAGCATTACGATGGTTAGCGAGAAAAAGTGAAACGCATATTTCATGGTGTAAATTATTTATTCCCTATTATGGACTTAGTAGCTGCGGGAACATGTTTTATAATGCAATCAGCCTTCTTAAGTAAACCGATGAAGCTTGAAAAACGATAAACACGCTGATTTTGGCAGATCTTGTTTCTGCTGGTTGAAATCCAAGTCGTTTTGCGTATGAGACCGGCAACCATCATCACGTTCGTAAATCAATAGAATAACGGCCCTCGAGTATACTATGAAACTTGCAATCACCCTTGCTTTGCTATCACTAACGGCTGCCTTGCAATCTGCTGACACCACCGCTCCTAACATCATCGTCATCTTCTGCGATGATCTGGGATATGGCGATCTGGGTTGTTATGGTTCAACAAAAAACAGGACTCCCCACGTTGATCAACTGGCCACTGATGGCATGATGTTCACGGACTTCTATTCCTCCAGTCCGGTTTGTACGCCGTCACGCGCGAGTCTGATGACGGGTTGCTATCCCCGACGAGTTGGAATGCACGAAGATTTTACAGGGCATTGGGTGCTGATTCCCCGCAGTCGCCGGGGACTGAACCCTGAAGAAATCACAGTCGCCGAAGTTCTCAAGTCGCAGGGATATGTTACGGCCTGCGTCGGGAAGTGGCATTTAGGCGATCAGCCACAACATCTGCCGACCGAGCATGGCTTTGATTTTTACTTTGGCATACCCTATTCAAACGATATGCAATCCGCCGGACGTGGCGACCCACCGCTGCCATTGGTAAAACAGACGAAGGTAATTGAAGCTCCCGCAGATCAATCCACGCTCACCAAACGATACACTCAACAGGTCATTTCGTTCATTGAAGATAATCAGGAAAATCCATTCTTCGTCTATCTCCCTCATACATTTCCCCACCTTCCGTTATTCGCTTCGCCGGACTTTCACGGAAAGAGCGCCAATGGGCGATACGGTGATTCCATTGAAGAGATCGACTGGTCCACCGGGCAGATTCTCGACTGCCTAGACCGACTTAAGCTTGCTGAGAACACGCTAGTGATTTTTACATCCGACAATGGATCCAACGGTCGCAATGGCGGATCAAATCGACCACTTTCCGGTGCCAAGGGTTCGACAATGGAAGGGGGAATGCGAGTGCCGCTGATTGCACGCTGGCCGGGCCGAATTCCCTCAAATTCGACCTGTCGTGAACTTGGTACGATGATGGACTTGCTGCCTACGTTCTGTGCGTTGACCGGCGCCTCGGTACCATCGCAAAAACTCGACGGATTTGACATCTCCGAAATGCTCTTTGGACAGGGAGACGCTAAATCACAGTACGCAGCACTCTACTACTATCGCCGACGCCAGTTACAGGCAATTCGCTACGGCGATTGGAAATATCACTTACCCCTGCAGGCGACCCACCCAAACTGGACTTCCGCAAAACATGCGGGGCCTGGGCGGTCTGGCAAGCTGGTTAACTTGAAAAGCGATTTGCAAGAGAAAACAGATGTTACTGCTGCAAATCCTGAAGTTGTAAAGCGTATGCAGGAACTTTTAAAAACCGCCGTGATGACATTGGGAAATGACGACACCCCGGGCAGTGAGCAGCGAGACTCGCGAACGCTTAGCTCCTCCAAACCGATGACGCTTAAGAAATAACCTATAAATGTTCCAGATTCGACGACTGACCCGATAGGAGAGGGTTAGACGGTGGTTTTCACACCGCCCAATGGGATTCTTCCTCGTCAGGCTCTTCTTCGGCATCGAGCGCA
>JABHUV010000348.1 GCA_018658605.1 Planctomycetaceae bacterium
GGCAGGACGTTAAACGGGCGCCTAGGTGCCTCCGTCGCAGTGAGTCGCAGGGCAGTACTTGACTTTGCGCCCAGTATCGGATATGCTGTAGTTATGGCGAAAAAACTCCCCGACAAACTGAGTGATCAGATTCGACTGTTGCTCGATGAGTGTGGTCAAACGCGCTATCGGATCGCCAAGGCCACTGGCATCGATGAAGGTTCACTCGCGAAGTTTTACAACGGACACCGAGGGCTCTCGATGGATGCCCTTGATCGATTGGCAGTGTATCTCGGTATGCGAGTGACACTGGAAACCCCCAAAGGCAAGAAAGTTAGGTGAGATAAATGGCATCGATTGAATACCGCAGTAGGACGACGCGGATAATCGCCTACGTTGATCGGGAAAAACACAGTTTCCCGCTTGGCAAGGTAACAAGGAAGACGGCAGAACGGTTCGCTAATAACATCGATCGTCTCCTGCATGAACACCGTTGTAACGTTCCGCTAAGTCGTGAAGTAACAAATTGGCTGGCAGATCTGGGTGACTCCCTTTACGATCTCTTGATAGAGCGTGGGCTTGCCGAGCCGCGTCAGACCGTCAATACATTGTGCCAATTCATTGATGCGTACATTGAAACGCGCGCTGACGTCACGGAACGGAGGCGTGATAAATTCAGAATGGCTAAGAAACGCATGATTGAATTCTTGGGTAACCGGGAACTGAATGAAATAACTGCAGGAGATGCGGACGAGTACGCCCGTTGGTTGCTTGAAGAGGTGGCTCCGGCAACTGCCCAAAAGGAGTGCCAGATTGCAGCCCAGTTCTTTCGACATGCCTACCGTAAAGAACTTATTGATCGCAACCCGTTTGATGGAGTGACCTCGGGCAGGGCCACCAATGACGAGCGACGTGTGTTCGTTTCCAAAGATGTCATCATGAAAGTGATTGAGGCCTGTCCAGATTGGCAGTGGCGTACAATAACCGCCCTGGCTCGATTTGGTGGACTGCGTTGTTCGTCGGAGGTAGCACTATTACAGTGGTCCGACATTCTTTGGGACGAAAATAGATTTATCGTCACCAGTCCCAAGACAGCACGCTATGGCAAAGGACAACGTACAGTCCCGCTGTTCCCAGAGCTGAGGCAATTTCTTGATGAAGCGTTCCAGATGGCACCTGAGGGGTGTCCATGGGTTATTCCCATGCTTGAAGGTCAGGGATCCAAGAACCTTGGCACCACGTTTAAGAAGATCATCCGACGGGCTGGCGTTGATGCGTGGCCTAAGCCGTTTCAGAATCTCCGGTCTTCACTACAGACTGAGCTAGAGCAACAGTGGCCCACTTACGTGGTCTGCAAGTGGATCGGAAACACACCTGAAATTGCCAACAAACATTACCTCACGGTTACCGATGAACATTTCGAGATGGCGGCTGCCACAGACACCGAAAACCGAGATGAAATTTGGGGACAAACTGGGGACAAACGGGGGACGCAACCGCCCGCAACGCCTCGCACGGCCCTGCAGAGGAAATCCCAATTCGTGATAAATGCACGTGAAAACACGTGTTTCTCGGACATTGTTGGTATTCTCGAAAATACCCTAGTAGCGGAGGAGGGACTCGAACCCCCGACACCCGGATTATGATTCCGGTGCTCTAACCAGCTGAGCTACTCCGCCAATGCGTTAATAATAATGTCGGGTCGCCGTTTTTGGAAGACCACCTCTAGCTGCTAAACTAAACAACGCATTGTCAAGAATTGTTGTTGGCGACTGAGTCAAGTTGGTCCATCCAGCGTTGGACTTGAAGGGCATCTTCGTATCTTGCGCCAATGGGAACCCCACGCTCGCCACGAACCACGCTAAGAAAACAACGTTGCTCTTCGGCCATCATCCCCGCTGTACCATCCTCGTCCATCAATATCTCTAATGCCAAGGGCCACTCCGCGCGTTCACTCCATAACGTCAATGGACGTGGATTTGGTTCCAGTTTTGCACTCCATCCTGCTCCAAACACTTCCATACGATCCACGCCTCGCGGTGGCATCCCCGCCGGTGTCATGAAACTCGCCGCAAACCTACCAACCACTCCGTTACCCCAAGTCAGGGTCGCATTCGCTAAATCAATCGCTCCCTCCGTCGTGTGATATTGACAGCTAAACTCCTGCGGTTCCGCGCCGTCCAATAAAGCCTGTGCACAATACAAGTCATGAACCATTGCTGCGTAAAGCGGGTTCTCTCCACGAAAATCCTGCAAAATCGATGCTGGCCGATGTCGCACCGCATCAATGTGATACAACTTTCCCCGCTGCTTTACTTCGGAACGCAACTGCCGAAACTCGCTGTTGAATAATAGTATATGCCCAAGCATTAAGTTACTCGAATCCTCGGCTACCAACTCCCCTAAACTCTCCGCCTCGTCCATCTCTTGCGAGATCGGCTTCTCCAACAATACCTTCTTGCCCGCCTCTAATAGCTGCCTTACCACCGAAACATGCTCACTCGTCGTGCACGCCACCACCCAGGCATCAGCACCTGAGTCCGAAATCGCTAGCTCGAGATCAACATAGCCCTTTGCCTCCGGAAGATTCCCGTACGCCGCATCAAGTGAATCCTGTCGTCTTGCCACAATCGCTACTAATTCCACCTCGCCTAGCGCCGCCAACGTGCGTGCGTGTAGATTTCCAAAGCGCCCCATGCCTATTACGCCGCATTTAATCATTAGAAATAGCTCGCAAAAAACTGGTGGTTAATAAGTGGTTGTATTTCATGTGAATTTTATTATCATTCACACACGTAAATCATACGTCAAAAATACCTCGTGATGATACCCTATGAAAGCTCTCGTCAAACGTGAATCCACACCTGGATTGTGGCTCGAAGATGTCCCCCTGCCTGAAATCGGCATCAATGACGTCCTGATCAAGATAGATCGCACAGGTATTTGTGGGACGGATCTGCACATCTACAATTGGGACGACTGGGCTCAGAAGACGATCCCTGTTCCCATGGTCGTGGGTCATGAATTCGTCGGGGAAATCGTCGAAACTGGTTCTAACGTATCTGACTTTGATGCGGGGGACATTGTTTCTGGAGAAGGACATGTAGTCTGCGGGCGCTGTCGCAACTGCTTCGCCGGACGCCGCCATCTCTGTGCCGACACAAAAGGTATCGGCGTCAACCGACCCGGCGCGTTCGCAGAATACATTTCACTCCCAATGACCAACGTCTGGAAACACTCCGACGACATCAATCTTGATATGGCGGCCCTCTTCGACCCATTCGGCAATGCCGTTCACACGGCACTCTCGTTCCCGGTCCTCGGTGAAGATGTCCTCATCACCGGCGCTGGACCCATAGGCATTATGGCCGTCGCCATTTGTCAATACGCCGGCGCGCGGAGCATCGTTATCACCGACGTAAACCCGTACCGCCTGAATCTCGCAAAAACCATGGGCGCCACTCGTTGCGTGAACGTGCTCGAAGAGAAAATCGAAGACGTCCAGTCCGAACTGCATATTCGTGAAGGTTTCGATGTTGGCTTGGAAATGTCCGGCAATCCCGACGCGTTTCGTAGCCTCCTGGCAAACATGTGCCACGGTGGTAAGATCGCAATGCTGGGGATCCCCTCAGAGGAGATTGCGATCGACTGGAACACCGTAGTCTTCAATATGCTCACTATCAAAGGAATCTACGGACGCGAGATGTATGAAACATGGTATAAAATGACCGTTATGCTCGAAGGTGGGCTCGATATCTCCCACGCCCTAACCCATCGTTTTCCCGCCGATGAATTCCAACAGGCCTTCGACATTATGAACTCAGGACAAAGCGGGAAAATTATACTCGACTGGCTCTAACCAATAAGAAGATAATAAACAGATGGACGACCAAATCCGCCAGGACATCACCGCCACTATAAGCGAGATCCGGGATGCCGGCACTTACAAAGCGGAACGGGTTATCAGCACTCCGCAAGGCGCATCGATCCAAGTCGCCGATCAACCGCCCGTCCTTAACATGTGCGCCAACAACTACCTCGGGCTCGCCCAGCACCCTGACGTCATCCAAGCCGCGCATGAAGCCCTCGACACGTGGGGCTACGGCCTTTCGAGCGTCCGCTTTATCTGTGGCACGCAATCCATCCACACTGAACTTGAATCCAAGATCACTAAGTTTCTTGAAACGGAAGACACAATTCTCTACACCTCTTGCTTCGATGCCAACGGCGGGTTGTTTGAAACGCTGCTCAATGCAGAAGATGCGATCATCAGCGATGAGCTAAATCACGCCAGCATCATCGATGGCGTTAGACTCTGTAAAGCCGCTCGTTATCGCTATGCAAATCGCGACATGGCGGACCTTGAGAAACAGTTGCAATCTGCGGACAACGCTCGTTATCGCCTGATCGCCACCGACGGCACGTTTTCTATGGACGGTTACATCGCCAACTTACCGGCAATCTGTGAGCTCGCGGATAAATATAACGCGATGGTTATGGTCGACGATTCCCACAGCGTAGGATTTATGGGCGCTCGGGGCCGTGGCACGCATGAATACCACGATGTTATGAACCGCATCGACGTCATCACCGGAACTCTTGGCAAAGCACTTGGAGGTGCCAGCGGCGGATACACCAGCGGTCGCCGAGAGATTATTGAGCTGCTGCGTCAGCGTTCGCGACCCTACTTGTTTTCAAACTCGGTCGCGCCACCCATCGTCGGCGCATCCATCAAAGCGATCGACATGCTCAGTGACTCGACGGCGCTGCGGGATAAACTCGAAGCTAATACACGTATGTTTCGTGCCGGAATGACGGCCGCTGGTTTTGACATCCTTGAGGGCGAGCACCCGATCGTACCCATTATGCTAGGCGACGCGGCGTTCGCCACTCGCTTTGCAGATGCCATGCTCGCCGAAGGCATCTATGTCATCGGATTTTCATATCCGGTTGTACCTGAAGGGGCCGCGCGAATACGGACTCAGATTTCCGCCTCTCATAGCAACGAGGATCTAGAGTTCGCAATTAGCGCGTTTACCAAGGTCAAAGCGTTGTTGGCTCAATAGGTGTCGCGGTAAAAACCAAGTTTATGCTATAAAATATCACGAAACTGACCGCCCGTTTGAGTCACCGGCAATCGAATAAGTCCCCATAACTAACGTCGTTATGTAACCAGCCGATCTTTTGAATTAACTACAACAGTAATGACCTACGTGCATATACAAAGACCCTGCCATTAATATCAAAAATCACTCACCCGCGCGCACACTTGGATTAACAAGCGTAATTGTTATTAGTCTCGCGTCCATGCTCGGCTCGGGTGTCTTCGTCCTACCCGCATTTGCTGCTCATATGATGGGCGATGGTATCTGGCTGGCGTATTTATTATCGGCCGTCATTGTTCTGCCCTCTGCGATATCGAAATCCGAACTTGCCACCGCCATGCCCACCTCAGGCGGGTCCTACGTCTTTACCGAACGAACGTTTGGAGCCTTTGTTGGTACGATTGCGGGACTCGGTCTCTGGTCGTCCTTTTTGCTGAAGTCCGCGTTTGCCCTGATTGGTTTTCAAGCCTATCTCTTTGTGGTGACCGATTACTTCGGCGCAGATCTTAATGCGATGACGATCAGCATGAGCTTTTTGGTTTTAATTGTCAGTCTGAATATTATGGGGGTGAAGAAGGTCAAGGCGGTTCAGGTGCCTCTTACCATCGTCATCGTCATCGTCATGTTAGTGCTCTGCGGTACCGCGCTTTTATTACCCGAAGCTGATGTCATGCGTCCGCTGCGCAGCAGCGCCTTTCGTGGCGAAGGATTACAAGAACAAATGTTCGGTATCGCAGAAACCGCAGCTTTTGTCTTTGTCGCATATCTCGGTGTGACGAATGTCGCTGCGATTGCCGGGGAAGTGAAATTTCCAGAGAAGAACCTGCATCGTGGAATGTTGATGTCGCTGGGGATTTCAACATTACTTTATGTTCTCGTCGGTTATGCGTTAATGTCCGTTGTGCCGATCGAAAAGCTCACCGTGGTCCGTGATGGTACAGTTGTCGCCGTTACGGATTCGATCAATCACTTAGCTGAAGCGGTTGGGGGTAAAGAACTGGGACTGGTAATCGCCGTGCTTGCTATCCTAACCATGGCATCGATGGCACTGGCTGGGTTGCTCGCGGCTTCCCGCTTTGGGTTCGCGATGGCACAAGACAGCCTGTTGCCCGAGTCGTTGGAAAACGTGAATGCTCGTTTCGAAACGCCCCATTGGGCAATCATTATTACGGGCCTCGTGATGGCGGTAGCAATTTGGAAGTTACCTGTTGCTGATATCGCGAAACTAGTTTCGGGATTCAAAATCATGATTTTCTGCGCGGAAAACCTGATTGTGATTATATTACGCGCTACGGTGGACAAGAAGAACGACAGTTCTGGTTGGTACGAACCGACGTACCGATCACCATTGTTTCCCTACACTCAGTGGATAGGGATTGTTGGCTGCCTGTTCTTACTGTACATGATGGGCGAAAAGGCAGCGTGGGGAGCGATTGCTGTCTCGGGCTTAGGCATCGTGACGTTTTTTGGGTACGGTCGATACCATGCGGGAAGTCGTCGCACTCCGTTTGAGGAATATCGTGCTCGGATACTCAATCCAACACACGACGCATACGAATTGGAAACGCTGCCGGTGCAAGAGTTTACAGCAATGATGAGAAATCCTACGCGCGCTGAACATGATCGGCGAGTGGCTGCTTTTAACGCAGCGGATGCCGGGCGACATCAACACTTGACCCTGTCTGAGTTCCAGCGAGCGATGCATGTTTTGGGATACGATTATTATGATTTTCAACTGCGAGAGATTTTCCATGCGGCTGATGACAATGGAGACGGCGTGATCGTAATCGACCAGTTCTTAGCGCAGTTCGAAGGTGAGTTGCGCGGAGGCGACGTCGCGGACCCTGTGGCCGACGATGGCGACGGAATTTAAGAGCACGATTTCGCATTTTGTTTTTTGGTACAATAAAATTACGTTGGTTAGGTCTACAAGTCCATTTATTAGGGAAGCATGGGATGATTAATAGGATATTTGTTGTTGCGGTAATGATGCTTACAACTCTGGTTGCGCAAGCGGAGGAGAAAAAACATGCGATCATTGATGGCACCGGGCCTGGCTGGGTGACGCTTGGCGAGAAAGATTTTGCTGACGTCAATGGAGTTGAGGATACGTGGCAATTTGAAGGCGCCCTTATAAAGGGTACCGGCGTACCCATCGGTGTCATGCGGACCGCAAAAGAGTACAAAAACTTGGAGATGGTGCTTGAGTGGAAACACCTCAAAGCGGCGGGTAACTCCGGCGTCTTTGTGTGGGTTGCACCAGAAGCACTCGAAGGACTGCCCAATGGAAGCCTTCCTAGAAGTGGAATTGAAGTTCAAGCTCTCGATCATGGCTATGCCACTAACTTCAAAAAGAAGAATGGCAAAGACCCTGAATGGTTCACGACCAACGGTGATATTTTTCCTGTCGGCAAGTCGACGATGAAACCGTTTCCGCCGTTGTCGCCGAACGGAAACCGTAGCTTTCCACGTGCCAACCATTCCAATGGGCATGGCGAGTGGAACCATTACTATGTGCGGGCGATTAATGGCGAAGTTCGCTTGTGGGTGAACGGTTATGAAGTATCGGGCGGTTCTGACAGTAATCCCGCCCACGGTTATTTGTGCCTTGAGGCAGAAGGTTCGCCTATTCACTTCCGCAATATTCGCATTCGCGAATTGCCGTAGTTCTTTTGTTTGGGAAATAGAATATTACCATGAAAATGCATAACTTACGGCAACGCCTGCGCGAGTATGAGTTGCTATTAGGAACAATGATAACGCTCTCCACACCCGCAGTTGCGGAGATCCTTGCGGATGTCGGTTTTGATTGGTTCTTCGTAGATGCTGAGCACGGACCGCTCGAGGCGAGTGAGTTGAATGCCATTCTACAAACGGTGGGCGACCAGTTGCCTTGTGTCGTGCGGGTTCCGGTTGCGGACGAAGTTTGGATCAAAAAAGTTCTTGATTTGGGAGCACATGGTATTATCGCCCCGCAAGTGAATTCGACGCAGCACGCGGCGCAGGTTGTCGCCTGGTCGCGGTACGCTCCGGCGGGACAGCGCGGCGTGGGGCTAGCGCGAGCACACGGCTATGGTGGTCAGTTCACCGAATATGTCGAATCCGCCAACTCGCAAATCGCCTGCGTTATCCAAGCGGAGCATATTGATGCGGTGCAGTGCATCGAAGAGACGGTGAAGCTGGATGGAGTAGATGCGATATTGTTAGGACCTTATGACTTAGCCGCAAGCATGGGGAAGATGGGGCAAGTCAATGATGCAGACGTTTTGGAGGCAATCGACCATGTTACTAAAGTGTGCCAGTCCGCAAAGATGCCGCTGGGAATTTTTGGGGTTAACGCCGAGGCGGTGCAACCCTATATGGATCAAGGCTATACGCTAGTCGTAGCGGGCGTGGACGCTTTGTCACTGCGGAGTGGCGCTACAGTGTTTTTGGATCAACTACGAACTAGAGAATAATGCAAATTGATAAGTTTTATCGTCGGCGGTAAGTTGGTTTGCCGATGGCACCTTTGATCGTGCCGTCTTCGTTTTCTTCGGCAGTGTGCCCGAGGACGACATTAAAACCAGCATCTAGGGAACCAAGGGGACAGTTTTTAACCGGTTTGTATTCCGCTAAAAAGGTCTCTCGCTGCTTGGGATCAGGGACTCGCTTATATAGCCCATCGGTCTCATTGCGGGCGTTTCCCTTTTCAAGAATTTGACTCGTGAAGATGCGTTTGCCATTGGTGCTCACTGCGATATGAATATGCGGCGTGCGTCCAGGATAGGCTACAGGTTTGATCGTGCGGAAATAGTATTTACCGGTGCTGCTCGTCATAAACCGACCGTAACCTTGAAAATTCTTGTCCGCGGTTGCTTTGTTGCTACTTTGTGAATGAATATACGAACCGCTATTGTCGACTTGCCAGATCTCCACAAAAGCGTTTCGCAGTGGGTTGCCTTTTGTGTCACGTACGGTCCCGTGTAAATGAGTAACGGTTCCGACCGCTGGAGTGATGGAATCATTGATAATCAACAGGTCGTTGTCCGTATCTAGTGGAAGGCGATCTGGATAGAATGGCCCCTCGCCCATTTGAGCAGATGGCTGCAGTTGTTCAGCAAACAAACCCGCTGTTGTGTAAAATAGTGATGTGGCAGTGGCAGTCTGAACGAATTGACGGCGATCCATGAAATTCTCCGGCGATATATAGTTAAAATGTTACTAACCTTGAATAAGTATCTATGTGTTATAAACAGTTCAGACGCGGATAAGTATCGAAAAATATCAACGAAACGCCTTTTGGGAATAAATCTCGCAACGTATGGATACATCAATGTTAGTCGGATTCGTCAGTGACGAACGCTACGTGGCACTGGCTGATGTGCTCCTGGAATTCCGCAGAGGAGAACAGGTCGTGCTGGCGCGTTCATCCGTCGCCGGCGCTATATATGCGGATTTAGAACCAGGCACGTACGAAGTCGTACTTGGAAAGAGTGGTTACGGCAGTAAAATCGTAACTGCTAATATCTCAGACGACGAACCGTATCAATTTCGCTTGTTGTCGGATTGCTTATTAGGCTATATGTATCCGCGGGCTGTTGTTGCAGGTGAGCGGTCCGAATTTCGGGTACACGCTGTTGAAGAATATTCACTGGAGCTATGGCGTTACGGCGCGACCAAGGAATTTATCCGTCGCATCGGCACTTTTGACGAACATGGCCCGAGAGCGACAATGCAGATAACACCCGATGGAGATTACACGCAAAGTGGAGTGGAATGGAACAAGCATGGGTACAACAGTAAAATACTTAGCCAAACCATTGTCGCGCCGCAACGCTCGGGATTGTACTACCTGCACGCTAAAACGAAATCCGGTAAGTTTTTTAGCTTCCCCTGGGTCGTTGCTCCGAAATCTCCACAAAGTGACACAGCGATTCTTGCGTCGGATATCAACTGGAACGCGTACAATAGTTTTGGTGGCCGCAGTAATTATATTCACGCCGAAAAATTCCCGCCAACGCCTACCATCAATTCGCGGCTAGAGTTGAAACGATATAGGGACAGTAAACACCGCACCTATGATTCAGAATCTTATGCTCCCCTTTCGCTCGACCGACCAGATCCGTACAACCATATTGATCTTGAGGAGGGGCTAGAGGATCCAATTGCCGGTCGTCAGGGATGTCATATGGCGGCTGCAGAGTGGCGTCTTCTTGGCTGGATGGAACAGCAACGGCTGAAATATGACTACTACAGTGAGACGTTGCTTCATTTTGGTCGAGTGCCACTTGAAGATTACAAGACCGTGATTTTGAGCGTGCACCCAGAGTATTGGTCGTCGAAAATGTATTGGCGATTGAAAAAATGGGTTTTTGAAGAAGGAGGTAAACTTATCTACCTCGGCGGAAATGGCGTGAACTGTGAAGTGGAGTTTCTCGACGATGATCGCATCGTCTACCAAAACACTGATTGGTGTCACAGTGAGGATAATTTCTCTGAAGATGGCGAATTGCAAGAAAGCCGGATGGATCGCCGTGTGGAATCTGAGGCTAATTTACTGGGAGTAGTGTTTACGTTTCCTGGAATCATGACAGCAGCACCGTATGAAGTGATTGATGATACGCACTGGTGTTTTGAGGGGACCGGACTGCGCAACGGTGACACGTTCGGTGAGAAAAGCCTACACCAACGAGTGCCGGGCGGAGCTTCGGGTCACGAGACAGATAAGATGTCGGCACACTCACCCGCGGGAACCAAGTTATTAGCTCGCGGTCTCAATCCTGAGAGCGGCGGAGCGGAGATAGTGCATTTCACTACGGACAGTGGTGGGGAAGTGTTTTCGGTGGGGTCGATTTGTTGGAATGCGAGCATCTTGGTAGACGATGCGGTAAGTCAGATCACGAAAAATATAATCATTCGTTAATTCGCGGCTGAAATACCACATCGTCGTCCAGTGGAAAGATGGGCCGCGCACATTGGGTGTGGCCAAGGGACTTGAGATTGGCACTGGTCGAACCGGGCGCGTCGACATCGATATAGAGCCCTGCTGAATCTTTGTACATATGGGGTTCACAATGGGGTGATTTTACAACAACGGCATCATAGTGAGCCGGGTCGCAACCGTGCGATAAAAAGAACGAACGATCGAAGAGGTTAACCGGGTAGGTGCTGACAACCACCGTATGGTCTTCAACTTCGAGAACAACCGTTGGCCCGCCTCGCCACAGTAGCTTAAAACTCTCACTCAAAAAATCACCATCTGAAATTAATCTCACCTTCGCTTGGCACTGTAGCGGCGTGAATCGAGCGGGATCGACTGTGCCCCCGAGATTGACCGTGACACTGTTGCCAACTCCTGCCTCCATGGCGACTCGTACAGCAGGCGCGTCCACAAGCGGTGCAAGCAACCGTCCTGAGAAATCACTTGCCAGAATTGCTGTCAAGATTGCATTGCTATCACCAGATGCGCCAGAACTAGTCGCGTCCGCGGCGTCTACCAACACGACGGTGCCGTGGGATTCCGGATCCGCGTGATGGCTTATGGTGGCAATCACAGCCTCCTCGATAGAAGAAAGCGATACCCGCATTCGATCGCGGTGTACCCACAGCAACTCTGCCATTTCAGTTGCATACTGGGTTGCTTCGTCCTCTTCGCCCACAAGTGTTACCACGACATTCGTCTGTAATTCAGGAACATCA
The DNA here is from genome assembly GCA_018658605.1 of Planctomycetaceae bacterium. The sequence goes on from JABHUV010000348.1 coordinate 11,766, forward strand.
GTAAATGGGTTGCCAATCAACATGCCTGCGGCGATGCCAAGGTCGCTGTCTTCTATATGCTTAGCCAATCGCAGGCATTCGCCGAAGAGTCCCGTGTCGGTCACCAGTTCGTCTCCTCGCACTAACGCCGGAACTTGTATTCGAACGCTAACTGGCGAAATGCCTTCTGTTAGTAATCGCATAATTACTTTCGCGGCGCGACCACCAGTTTCGTATTGATCGACATGGGGGTAGGTGTGATAGGGCACAATGACGTCACTGTGTTGATACATACGCTCGGTCAAAATGCCATGCAGGTCCATCGAAGTGACAAACGGAATGTCATTCCCCAATTTTCCGCGTGCGTATTCGAGGATAAATCCCTCGGGATCCATTTCGTTTTCGGCGGCCATAGCCCCGTGCATACAAAAATACACGGCAGCGATGGTGTCACCATGTTCCGCTGTGAGGTTGTCGATAGCACGTGTTAACAGCGAAGACAATTCATCCCATGAAGAAGCGGCTAGAACCGCCCCTGAGGAATTGCTGCGTGCGCTGATCGTGGGCACAACGATAACTTCGTCATGTTCACTAAATTGGGCAAGCGCTCCGCCAATCTCGTGGTTGGCTGCTGTGTCCTGTTTAATCCATTCAGCGCCGCTCTGGATCGCGAAATCGTTGATGGTACTGGTACTTGGATTAAACGAAGAAATTTCCTGCATCAGTTGAAATATGGCAATTTTGGTCATCGGTTTGGGTTTTCCCCCCTTTTGGCTAGTCGCTATAGCGCGATAAACGAGTCTTTGTTGGTGCGTTTGATTATAATAAATAGTAGAATTAATTGGTTAGATTTATTATTAATGATCGAGTTAAAAGAGGAGATTAGCCGGATGAAGACTTTAGCCTGTCTTAGTCTAATCTTGCTCGTAACGGTGACTTTCAATGTTACTGGCGCAGAGGACGAGAGCCCAACCTACGAGGCCGACATCGCCCCCATTTTTAAACGGGCTTGCATACGTTGCCATAGTTCCAGCGCACGTAAAGGCGAATTAGATTTATCATCTCCGCATGGACTCTTTAAAGGTGGTGAGTCCGAAACGACCATTGTTTCCGGAGATTCCGAGGCGAGTTACCTGTATGAGCTCGTTCATGAACATATGATGCCGCCTGAAGGTGAAGGGAAGCATCTCACTAAACAGGACGTTGCGACCATTAAATTATGGCTCGATAAAGGGACGCCTTTTGCCGACGGCACGGATCCGAAGTCATTTACGGAGGTCGTGGAAGTCAATCAACATGATATTCGGCCAATTATGATGTTGCGATGCACCGTGTGTCATGGGAGTCGTCGCCAGGAAGGTGGCCTTGACCTCCGCACCCGCGAATCCATGTTAAAAGGTGGAAAATCAGGTCCCGCAATGGTACTTGGAAAGCCAGCAGAAAGCCTATTGTTGCAGCGCATCCACGCCGAAGAAATGCCTCCCCGAGATAAGCTGCTTCCCTCTGGTGTAAAAATCATGCCGAGCGGTGAACTTGACAAGCTCACGCGCTGGATAACTATCGGTGCTCCGGAAATCGAGATATCCCCAGACACCGCTACAGTAGAACCGGATACGATTGTGACGGACGAAGATCGTAAATTTTGGGCATTTCAGTCACTGCAACCAATTACGCCTCCCGACGCAATTTCTGATTACGAAGGCATCAATGCAATCGACCTGTTTGTCGCAGAAAGACTTAAAGCAAACGGGCTCACATTTTCCAAGGAAGCATCAAGAGTTGTATTAGTCAGGCGTCTGTATTTTGATTTAATTGGCTTACCCCCAACTCCCGGCGAGATCGCAGCCTTTGTCGCTGACGAACAACCACTCGCCTATGAACGACTGGTCCAACGGCTATTGGCATCGCCTCGTTACGGCGAGCGGTGGGCTCGATTCTGGCTAGATGCTGCCGGTTACGCCGATTCAGAAGGGAAACGCAGTGCGGACCCAATTCGTAATTCTGCTTGGCGGTATCGCGACTATGTCATACGTAGTATGAACGCGGACAAGCCTTATTCGCAGTTTCTGATGGAGCAAATTGCAGGTGATGAGTTGCTAGATTACTCGGATCCCGCACAAATCACTCCACAGCATGTCGAAAACCTAATCGCGACGGGATTCCTACGGATGGCACCTGATGGTACAGGGTCGGACGTCGTTAACTCGGTTCCCGAGCGGATGGAGGTCGTGGCGGATGAGATTGACATCTTTTCATCTACCGTGCTCGGTCTGACGATGAAGTGCGCTCGTTGTCACAGTCATAAGTACGACCCCATCCCGCAACGTGATTATTACCGCTTAGTGGCCACCTTTCAGGGCGCGTTTGACGTGCATGATTGGCTAAAACCTACCGCGGTACCCGGTCAGTCCAATGGCGTGATGCGTACACGGGCGCTTTCAGTGGCAACTCCCGAGCGCGTTGCCGAGGTCACGGCACAGAACGCGGAAATTCAGCAGGAAATCGATCTGGCGAACAAGAAGCACGAGGTCATCGTGGCCAACGTCAAGTCTGCCTTCTTTGCGAAACAACTAACAACGTTACCGGAGGTCATTCGCAGCGATGTTGAAACGGCATTTGCCAAAGGCGCGGACACTCGAGACGAGGTGCAGCGTTATTTAGTGGATAAGTTTAGCAAGGAACTACAGTTCACAGAAAAGCAACTTGCTGCTGACAAGGAAGTTGTGGCATCACAGAAGGCGACCACAGATGAGGTAAAGTTACTAAATGCTAAGAAGGACGTCGTCGAACCGATTCGAGCCTTATGGGATCGCGGGGCACCGTCACCGACGTATTTATTTGTTCGCGGTGATTTTCAACAACCGGGACGCTTAATTGGTCCGGGAGTTCCGTCTGTCCTCACAGATGGTAAGACCCCATTTACGCCAGTATCACTTGCTGCTTCGGCAGAAGGAACTGGGCGTCGACTCGCATTGGCACAGTGGCTCATTGCACCGGAACACCCGTTAACGTCGCGTGTGTTAGTGAATCGCATCTGGTCACATCACTTCGGACGCGGAATCGTTTCAAGTATTGATAATTTTGGGAGTGTTGGGGTAAGGCCGACTCATCCTGAATTGTTGGATTGGCTTGCCAATTGGTTTATTGAATCGGACTGGAGCATGAAGGATCTCCACCGCTTAATGGTTACCTCCCGCACCTATCGGCAAGATTCTAGTGTCACCGATGAAATACTTGCGCAGGATCCAGAAAATCGGTATTTGAGTCATATGAATTTGCGACGACTGACGGCAGAAGAGGTGCGAGATTCGGTTATTGAGATCGCGGGTAATCTTGATCAAAAGCAATATGGAAAACCAGATGCGGTGACGGTACGCGGCGATGGGTTGGTAACAGCCGTGGGTGACGACGGCGTGTATCGCCGTAGTGTTTATTTGCGTCAACGTCGTAAGGAAATGCCGTCGTTCCTCGCAACGTTTGATTTACCACAGATGAATCCTGCGTGCCAAGAGCGACCAACTTCCAACGTTGCTCAACAAGCTTTGTATTTACTTAATAGCACAATGGTGCGCGATTTGGCCGACGAGATGGCCTTGAAAGTCTCGGATAGAACATCTAGCAATGGCGATATAACGGCGACGGTGAACTACATTTACCGCGCCGTTACTGGCGAGGTTCCTGACGAACCTCAGCTACAACAGTCGCTTGAGATATTGGCGGCTTTGGAACATAAATGGGAACAGCACCGCGCTTCGTTGACGGAAAAAGAACAGCAACAAATGAAACTCAGCCCAGCTCAGAAGGCACTTTCGACATTCGGGCACACGTTATGGAATTCAGCAGGATTTTTATATGTGGACTAACAAACAACAGTTAGATACGGCAGCGATTTCTCGCCGCGGTTTCCTTGATTCAGCCGCGGGTGGAATCAGTGGCGCCGCTTTAGCCTTGCTGGCGATGCAGGAAATGGACTTAAGAGCAGAGAGCCTGATTCCAAGTGGTATGGATGTATTACCTGCTAGTGCCGGTGTGCGACGCTCTTTTGACAACCGCCCACGCGACACTCACCATGCTCCCAAAGCCAAAGCAGTCATTCAATTATTTATGAATGGTGGTCCGGCGCATATGGATTTGTTCGAGCCAAAGCCGATTCTAGATAAACATCATGGGGAACCGTATTTCAATGAGATCGCTGAAGACATTAGTTCACCTCAAAGCGCTGGCGGGTTATTGAAAAGCCCATTTGAATTCAAGCAGCATGGCGAAAGTGGTGCGTGGGTTAGCAATGCCTTGCCGGAGTTAGCTAAAGTTGTTGATAACGTCTCGTTCATCAAGTCGATGTACAACAATCATCCGAACCATGAACCAGCCTTGTTTAAAATTCATTCGGGACGTTTATTGCCAGGCCGGCCTGGATTGGGCGCGTGGGTTACCTACGGATTAGGTAGCGTTAACCAAAATTTGCCAGCATATGTGGTACTTGACGACCCTGCTGGTTTGCCTGTCAACACGGTTCAGAGTTGGCAAAACGGTTTTTTGCCTCCGGTATATCAAGGAACTCGCGTGCGTAGTGAAGGCGCGCCGATCCTGAATCTAAACGCAGAAAAACCATATCCAACAGGAATTTTGCAAATGCAGCGGGCTTTGTTGCGGCGGATTGATGAGCAACACCGCGGTAAACGTTCCAATCAGCAAGCGCTTGACGCTCGTATCAGCAGCTACGAACTTGCCGCACGAATGCAACTCGAGGCGGAAGATTTGCTTGACATCAGTCAGGAAACTCAGGCAACCCTGACTGCGTATGGTGTCGGCGACAAAACGACTGACTCTTACGCCAAACGCTGTTTGATGGCACGGCGGATGGTCGAACGCGGTGTCCGGTACGTACAAATATTTATGAGCGCACAACCATGGGACAGCCATACAAACCTTGAAAAGACAATTCGCAGCGCCGCGGACAAGACGGATAAACCCGTTGCAGCGTTGCTAGCTGACCTTAAACAACGAGGACTACTTGACGATGTGTTGGTGATCTGGGGCGGTGAGTTTGGTAGACTTCCGATTGCCCAAATTCGTGATAAGAACAATCTAGCCGGCGCAGGTCGCGATCACGGTCCACGTGGATTTACATTATGGATGGCCGGTGGCGGTATCAAGCCTGGGATCAGTTACGGAGCAACGGATGAGATTGGTTATGCCGCAGCAGATAAGCCTGTCAGCATAGCCGATTGGCATGCGACAATCCTTCATTTGCTCGGTTTAGATCACCATAAACTGTACTTTGAACGCAACGGTTTGAAAGAAAGATTGACGGATTTATTTGAGCCACGAATTGTTAGGGAGATTCTTGCGTAAGCAGAGAATATCGTGATGTATCGAAAATATAACAAACGGGCGGTGATGAGTCACCCGGATATTGCCCGCCGCACGGCGCTTCAAGCTGGCGCGGTTGGCATGTTGGGTTTGGGCACCAATCACCTGCGAGGACTCCTTGGTGCAGAATCTGTGGAGGATGCGCCTAAAAAGACGGCAAAGTCAGTAATCTATATATTTCTTTCCGGAGGTCTGGCTCAACACGAGAGCTTCGACTTGAAACCAGACGCTCCAGAGGAAATACGCGGTAGCTTCAAACCCGCGTCTACGGTGGTACCAGGTATGCAAATTTGTGAACATTTGCCAGGCTTAGCCAAACGCGCTGATAAGTGGTCAGTAGTTCGCTCAATGACCCACCCTACGAACGGGCATACGGAGGGGCATTATTATATGCTTACCGGACGCAGTCGAAAATCGCCCGGATTTCGCGGGGATCGCACGCCGCGGCCGAGCGACTGGCCATCAATTTCTTCAATCGTGGGAGATGCTTTGCCACGACGTAACAATAACCTGCCCCCCGCGATTGTATTGCCTGAACGGCTAGTGCACTGGTCGGGCGGCGTGCTGCCTGGCGCTTATGGCGGCCTGATGGGATCGTCGCGAGACCCGTTCTTTATTGAAGCCTCACCCTATGGCGATCCGATGTGGCGCGGTGCGTACCCTGAATATACGTATCCCAACCAGGGGAAGAAGCCGCCTCAGGAAGCGGATTCGCGTGTATACCAAGCACCTAATTTAAAATTACCTCACGGCCTCACCAACAGCAGACTCGGTGATCGCTTGGGCCTGCTTGATGTGATCGATGGCCAGCGGCGTAAGCTAGAAGATGCTGCCTCAGTACAAGGTTATGACAGCCAACGGCAGCGTGTGGTCTCGATGTTGACCGATCCGAAAATTCGTCATGCGGTTGATGTGACTAATGCGGATGCAAAAATTCAGGAACGCTATGGGGCGAACAGTTTCGGATGGTCATTGTTAATGGCTTATCGATTAGTCGAACAGGGTGTTAACTTAATCCAAGTAAATCTTGGCAATAACGAAACATGGGACACTCACGGTGATGCTTGGCCGCGACTCAAGGACAAACTCTTTCCGCCCACCGACCGAGCATTATGTGCTTTGATTGACGATTTGGATTCTAACGGGTTACTCGACGAAACGTTAATTGTCATGGCAGGTGAATTTGGTCGAACGCCGAAGGTGTCCACTTTGTCCGAATCCTTCGAAGGCCCTGGGCGTGACCATTGGGGAGCGATTCAATCGGTCTTTTTCGCGGGAGGTGGAATCCAAGGGGGGCGTGTCATCGGTGCGTCGGATCGCATTGGCGCATATCCGGCGGCAGACCCACATACACCCGAGGAGATGGCTGCGACGATCTACCATGCATTAGGTATACCTAAGACGGCTGCCTGGCTGGATGATTCAGACAGGCCCCATCATATTTATCACGGGAATCCAATCGCTGAACTCCTATAGAGTATTGCGGCAAATTATCAAAACATCTTAACGGGGGTCTCAGACGTGAAAACTATTTGGATTGGTATTGTCGGCATGTTTGTTCTGGCCAGTGTTTCTGCTGCGGAACCGATTAAGATTGGCAATGATCTGCAGTTGTTTTGGGATGATGCATTGATTGAAAGCAAAGCCGGTGACATCGCGTTTGTGCTGCAGCGGCCTGAGGCTAAGGAAATGATTCTGAGGACTGGTGAGTCTTGGGAAGGTAACGTCAGTGCCTATTTTACGTTTTTGCAAGATGATGATGAGTATCGAGCCTATTATCGTGGTGCACACTATGACACAGTTAAAAAAGTAACGACTCATCGTGAAGTGACCTGTGTGGCATTAAGTAAGGACGGCATTCATTGGAAAAAACCAAAATTGGGGATCGTTGATTTTGAGGGTTCTACAGCGAATAATATCGTTTGGGATGGCATCGGCACACATTGCTTTGCTCCATTTGTTGACTCCAACCCTGACAGTAAACCTACTGAGAAATACAAGGCGCTGTCGCGTGGTCAGTATGTGAAAGGGGCATTTGATACTCCCGAGCGGCAAAAGGGTATCGTGGGTTTATATACATTTGCTTCCGCGGACGGCTTGCATTGGAAGCAAACTTCGGCCAAACCGGTGATCACCA
>JABHUV010000268.1 GCA_018658605.1 Planctomycetaceae bacterium
ATCCCAGTTGGGAGAACAAGTTGTGCACAAACCCCCGCCCATTCGTCCAGATCCGGCAACCAGCAAATCGCTCCACGTCCGGTGTAGACAATATCAAACTGTTCACCATTGAGAGCGTTGACTGCTTCGCTAACTGTAGACACCACAAAGCGTGCGTCTTCGATGTTAAGTAACCGCGCGAAACGCTCAGCCTCATCGATTGCCGCCGGTGAGAAATCAAGGCCTGTGACTTGAGCGCCGTAGCGAGACCAACTGAGCGTATCGGTGCCGATGTGACATTGCAGGTGCAGCAACGATTTCCCCGCTACGTCTCCGACTTCCTCAAGTTCCCAAGGCCCCAGTTTGCACTCACCTTGGAGAAACTCTGTAATACGATAAAACTCCGCGCCGCTACCTTGAGCATGCATCTTAGCGACTGCATCCCAAGATTTAAGATTGTCGGTAAAATATTCTGTGTGCCTCTTGGACATCTATTGACCTTCCGTTTACTTTTGTTGAACTGCGTGTGTTCGTAAATTTTATATCCATCATTTTCTTCAAGCTCAGATCTCAATTTGGTACAATGTGAGCTACAACAACAGTCGGGATTATACATCTGACGTTAATATATCCCCACTGATTTCGGCATCCATTTTTTATCACTTCGCTTTTTTTAAATCCGTCGTCTCATCTTTCGTCTGAGACATACAAATATAAACAGAAAGACTAGCCTGGTTTGCAAGCGTTCATTTGTGTCAGCGTAATATTCGGCATCTTTGCCATCGTCATTTTCCTCTTTGTTCATAGTGACGAAAAGCGACGACATGTTGGTTGGATCTTTGTCGTAAGCGGTTTGATTGGGATATTCTTCCACGCTTACCATGCGAACTCAATCCGCGAAACACGTGACGGATTTGAGTTCGGCACCAACATTTACTTTATCGTCATCGTTTATTTCTTTTGTTGCTATTTACATTTCCGTAATATTCCAAAACTGAAAAAGAAACATTCAAATTCAACCGCGCAACCTGGTCGTTCGCAACCTGAAAACATCTCTGTCAATCCACAATGGAAAGCGAAAACAAGCGAGGGCGATCTGTTCACTAACGAAGCACTCCCTTCTGATCATGATGACGTCAGCCTCGAATAATCCCCAGCGACATGTCCTGCAAGTCGTCACAACCTCGGTTTGGATGAGGTTGACGTAAATATTACATATGGCCAGCAATTAACATCCACGAAAGAATCTCAATGAAACGTCTCCGCGTTGAATACGTCAAAAACAATGCCTGTTTTTGACGTCCCATATTTTTTGGGCAGATCTAGTTTCCTGCTGGGCATTTCTGCAAATAGACACTCAAACCCTCTGATGTCAAAAAAGAGCTCCATTTCGCTTATCACTGTTTGGACCATTTCTTGTCTGTAAATCATTCCCGTTCTGAGAGAACACGAAATTGAAGACACTCATGTCACACTCGCCGCACACACACCGCCGGTTTACTTTGGAGTGGCTGTTGGTAACATGCTTAGGACTGTTGGGCATCGGACTTACCGTCTCGATGGCTTGGGGATACCAAGACGAATCAACTGCGTCCAAGGAAAAACGTTCTCGCGGACCCGCCAGCATTGTTGTCGACCGATTTTTTGTTGATGAAGTCTGGAGCAAGCTAGGTGAACGCGTTTGCCTAAAATGTCATCAAGAAGGAGCTGATGCTTCATCGAGTGATTTCATATTACGCGACCCGTCACGCGATCGAACTCAGAAACTAGAGGTCTTGGGCCAAAATCATATGGCCTTTCAGCGGATGGCCGAAGCTAAACACAAAGGTCAGTCCAGATTGCTCTTAAAAGCCACCGGTCAAGTTGAACATGAAGGTGGAGAAATATTAAAAACGGACTCGACAGGGTATCAGATATTGAAAGAGTTCGTTCGCCGCATAAATCATCCCCAGCGAAAAGACCGAGAACAAGACGAACCGTTCGCTGCCAAGATGCCAGCTTTTTTCGATTCCATTGACATGCTGCCACCGAGGCGTTTGCTCCGTCGAGTAACTCTGTCATTGGCGGGTCGATTACCGACCGAAACAGAACTGGACTTGGTGCATCGCGCTGGACTCAAGGCCATCCGTGAAATTCTCGACGGCGTCATGCAACAAGATGCATTTTACGAACGTTTGCAGGAGGCCTTTAACGATATACTACTTACGCGAGGATACGACGGTGCCGGCGAAGGGGCGCTTTCTTATGAACACTTCAAGAATCGACTTTGGTATCAGCAGCGCGATCCCCGCAAAGGTTTGAGCCCAGAAGAGGCAAAAACGCTTCCCTATTCCCATCCGAAAATGAAGATTTATACCAAGCTCATAGCAGATTATCGCGAGGGCATGCGTCGCGAGCCTCTTGAATTGATCGAGCATATCGTGCGCAATGACCTTCCATTTACCCAGATCGTGACTGCGGACTACATAATGGTCTCGCCCTATACCGCCAGAGGCTACGGAATCTACGAAACCCTGAAGGACAAATTTGTTGATACTGACGATCCGTTTGACTTCATCACAACGAAAATTGAGGCGCTAAAATTGCGTAATGGAAATACTGCTCAGGAATCTCCTACGGGATTCTACCCGCACGCAGGTCTTTTGAGCTCATTCCAGTACCTAAAGCGATATCCCACGACCGAGACGAATCGCAATCGATTACGAATCCGAATGTACTTTGAACACTTTTTGGGCATTGATTTATTGTCTTTGGCTCCGCAAGTGAATGACGCGGCGGCGATAACTGCCGCTCATGAGATTCCAACCATGCAGGCATCCGACTGTGTTGTTTGCCACAAAGTAATGGACCCAATCGCTGGACTTTACCAAGATTTTTATGTCCTTGACGGTAAAGGCATCTATGGACCTCGAAAAGAGGGCTGGTATGAGGATATGTTTTCGCCTGGATTCAACGGCGAATCGCTACCTCAATCCGATCAATGGAGATCTTTACAGTGGTTAGGCGAACGTACTGCTAACGACCCTCGCTTCGCCGTCGCCATGGTTAAACATGTCTGGTATATCCTCATGGGTCGCAAACCTATGTTGCCTCCAGAGGACATAGATGATCCGTTTTTCACTGCTCATCGTCGCGCATATAGGGCACAGCAAGCTGAAATCGAACGAGTAACTGAAGAGTTTATTCGGGGCAATTTCAATTTAAAGATAGTATTTCAAGAACTCGTTCAGTCGAATTTTTATCGTGCCGAAGGTTTAGCAGTGACTGTCGACGATCCAAAGCGACTCGCCGAAATTGATGATATCGGTCTTGCGAGATTGTTGACTCCGGAGCAGCTTGAACGAAAGCTAACTGCTATTTTCGGCAGGAAGTGGGGTCGCCTGACCGATCCTGAGAGTAAATTCAAGATACTCTATGGCGGCATTGACTCAAAAGAGGTTACGCAACGACTGTCAGACCCCAGCGGTACTATGGGGGCCATTCAACGAATCTTGGCTAATGATATTGCCTGCAAAAACGTCGCTTCTGATTTCGCGCTGCCTGCTAGCGAACGGAGACTCTTTCCTGAAATTGAAATCGACATCATACCTGGTGTTAATCGTTCCGCGGATGAGCAGATACGAAGAGCAATCGTGCATTTACACGAACTGATACTAGGTCGTTTCGATTCGGAAAACGACTCGGAAGTAACGCGAACATTCGACTTATTTTCTAACATCATTACCGACTCCAAATCGCGGACCGACATTTCAAAAGTGGAAAGTTATAGTTGTCAAACGCTGGCTGACAAGACTCCTCGTGACGCTGACCCCGATTATTCAATTCGGGCATGGCGCGGTGTCGTAACCTACTTGCTGCGTCAACATGATTTTCTGTATGAGTAGACCGTCAGAGATCACAAACAAAACAGAGCTCTTTACTAAGGTAGAAATTCCTGAAATAAGTCAATCTCCCTTGCGGCGCTAACATCATGTACGGATTCTAAGGCGCGCAGCGGTTTCTTGAGCGGTAGTATTTATTATTGAATAACCATTCCAACCCCACTAAGTGAGTTCAAAATAGAATCTTCGTAACCCGTAAACTGGGGTACTAACATGGTATAATCCGTAGCGTGAGATGTACGGGTTACGACTGCGATGATGGAGACAGGGGGAAACAGAATTAGAAATGAATCGTCGTAACCTATTGAAGCTATGTGGAACTGCTGGACTAGGCCTGTCCGCGCCAATTGGCAGGTCGCTGTTGGCAAACGACGACCTGCCGCAAGGAGAACTCCCATTCTATGATGGCCCCTACTATGTTGTATTCAATGCAGCAGGGGGTTGGGACACCACTTATTTGATGGACCCAAAAGGCACGGCTGAAT
>JABHUV010000381.1 GCA_018658605.1 Planctomycetaceae bacterium
CATAAACGCTAGGATCTGCAGTTTCGCGGTATCCCTGTCCAACTTCACCGGCGCTCAACGCGGTTCCACCCTGCGCCCACCACCACACAATTTTATGCCCTCGATACAGCATTCCCCTATCAAATAGAACTTTTAACGACCACCAAACACTCTCCACGTAAGATTGGTGGTAGGTTACATAGGCTTGATCAAGATCGACCCAGAATCCTAGTCGTTCTGTAAGTTCTTCCCACTCTCGCATATAACGCCAAACACTTTCATGGCATTTATGGATAAACTTTTCAATCCCGTAGGCTTCAATCTCTTCCTTAGAATGAATTCCAAGTTCCTTGCATACTTCGACCTCGACCGGAAGTCCGTGGGTATCCCACCCGGCCTTACGTTCGCATAAAAAACCCTTCATTGTCTTGTATCGCGGGTACAGATCCTTGATCGCTCTCGTCAAGCAGTGCCCGGGATGCGGCATTCCATTAGCTGTAGGCGGACCTTCATAAAACACAAACCGCGGATCGTTGATTCGGTTTGCAAGCGTCTTGCTATAAAGCTCGCCTGCCTTCCATCTATGCAAAACGTCTTTTTCAAGGTTCGGAAAATCCGGATTGGTCGAAACTGGTTTGAACATATGTGGGTTTACTTTTAGATGGTCCTACGATTCAATGGCTGCAACGGTGGCGGCACACGAACTATTCCACGTCGGCTTCATTTTCACCGGCCTCTTGATCATCAGCTCCGCCATCGTCAGTTGGTATTTCAGTCTCGTCGGATTTTTTTTCATCACCGACAGAGCTATTATCATCGGTATCTTCACGGTGCGTTACTGGTTTCTTGGTAGCGGGATCGACAAATGTGAAGTCGTCTTCGAACTCTTCAACAACATCATACTCACCCTCGTCTTCAGCTTCGAAGTCATCATCAAACTCGTCGTCGAAGTCGTCATCATCAAACTCCTCAACGTCCAACTCTTCTTGGTCATCATCGGTATCCGCAGATAAAACAACCACGGAAGGTGACTCGTCATGACTATGGGTGACACTCGTACCGGTAATCACGCCAATATCTAAATCCTCACCAAGGATCAGTTCTGGTGTATCAATAACACTTGTCATCCATCTATTCCTTTATAGCAAACATATTTAAATTTCTACTTACTGGCAAATACTGCCGACTATCCGTATGGACGCACAATCATTTTTAATTGGTACTGGCGATATACATTTGTCAACTGCCGCAAACTACATAACAATCAACGTCTGCTAATTTATCGACCTTGGCGTTTTTTGACAACGGCTGTTAGTCACATTCCTTAAACATCTCGTGATAAATAATCAAATTCCGGTAACACTGCTTAGGTGTGATAATCTGAGTTAAATTTAACATAATCACACGTCAAATCACTCGACCAAATAATAGCTCGTCCTTCGCCATGCCCCAACACCAAATCAATGTTTGTAACAAACGTATTGCGCATCGCGTCAGAAACCTCAGCCGCGTCGAAATGGATAGGGATTTCATCTCGATAAACGGCAAACCCATTCAACTTAAGCTCTAGTTCCTTCAACTGAAAATCAACCCCAGCGTAACCAGCAGCCGACACAATTCTACCCCAGTTCGGGTCGCCACCAGCGACACACGTCTTAACCAGGTTGCTCGCCGCCACACAGTTGGCCACCTTACGTGCGTCCACGTCATTCGCCGCGCCCGTGACCGTAACCTCCATTAAGTGCGAAGCGCCCTCTCCATCTGCTGGAATCATTTTCGCCAATTCAACTAGCGCCGAAGTTAATTCGTCCTCGAAGACCTTTAAATCACTGCCGGCCAACACCGTTCCGTGCGCTTTCCCATTGGCCATCAATAGTAAAGTATCATTGGTACTGGTATGCCCTTCGACACTAACGCAATTAAAGCTTTGGTCCGCGGCCCCGGTCAACATGCGGTGCGCATCTTGGCTGGACAACCCAGCATCCGTAAGCACGCAAGCGAGCATCGTTGCCATATTCGGCCCAATCATCCCCGCTCCTTTGGCGACCGCCGATAATCGCACAGGTCCATCACTTGTTTCAATACACCGGTGGACAATCTTTTCCGAATTATCCGTAGTAAGCATTCCCCGCGCTGCCGCTAAAAATGCTGTCCGCGTGGAGTTTAATTGTCGGCAACCGGTTGCCGCAGCGGGTTCGATTTTATCCATATCCAAGTGAACGCCAATAATCCCGGTAGACATCACCAACACTTGTTCACTATCAATATTTAACTCTTCTGCAACAGCAGAGGCCATTGTTTCAACATCACGCTTTCCCTGTTGACCTGTACAGGCATTTGCATTGCCTGAATTGACAACGATAGCTCTGCAGTTCACTTGCGGCGTGTGATCGCGACACCAATCAACCGGAGCGGCGGATACAAGATTCTGCGTAAAGACGCCAACACAGACAGCGCCGACCTCACTTGCAAATATTGAATAATCCGGAACTGCTTCGTCGCTCTTCACTCCACTGTGATGCCCCGAAAACAGAAAGCCTAGTGGTAATTCTTCATTCGACATATTAGTTTTCCTGCAGATTATAAGAGAGCCGTAGCTTCGTCGTATCCACACATCAGGTTAAAATTCTGAACGGCGGCTCCGGCGGCTCCCTTAATTAGATTATCGATCGCACTCACCACAACCAACCTCTCTCCGCTCTCATAGACGGCGAGGTCACAATAGTTAGTATTGGAAACGTTCTTTGTTTCAACAGGATGGTTTACCACACGTACAAACCGCTCGCCTAAATAAGCATCTTGCAGCGCCGACAATGCATCATCAACAGACACGCCGTCGCTGGGCCGGACGTAACAAGTGGTAAATATACCTCGATGCATCGGAACAAGGTGCGGTGTAAACAACACTGCACAATCCTGCCCTGCTGCGGACGTGCAGTACTGTGATATTTCAGGTGCGTGACGATGAGTGCCCACGCCATACGCCTTGACGCTTTCATTCGCGACGCAATATTGAAATGCCGGATTAGTGTTTCGCCCAGCACCACTCACACCACTCATTGAATTGACAATAATATCTCGCGGTGAAATTAGCTTACCTTTCAACAATGGTGTCAACGCCAATATTGCAGAGGTCGGATAACAGCCCGGATTTGCGACGAGATTTGCATCGCGGATATCGTCCCTATAATATTCGGGTAGGCCATAGGGCACGGTCCCAAGCCGCTCCTTATCGGGATGTGTAACGCCATACCATTTTTCATAGACCGCAGCATCATTTAGTCGATAATCCGCGCTAAAATCAACGACCTTAATGCCACTGCGCATTAAACCGACTACTGTGTTTGCCGATGCGGCGTGTGGTAAACAACTAAACGCGAAATCAACCGTGGAACCAATCGTTTCCACGTCCAGTTGTGTTAGTGGTAAGTCGAACGAATTTGTCAGCGCCGGATGAACGTCCTGTAGCGATAGCTTGTCTTCCTGACGACTCGTCGCTACTATGACTTCCGCATCTGGATGGCGCGCAAGGATTTTCAATAATTCAAGCGCGGTGTACCCTGTCGCTCCAATAACTGCGATTCTGGTTGTCATCTCATAGGCCTCAAGTTTTCATCAGCTACGATCAGAAAATGTAGTAGACAAACAGTATAGTGGTTTAAGCCAAATAACTTAACCAGTGAAATCATCAAGAATTGATAGTAGCTGTGATAAAACCATCGCTGTCGCCCCCCAAATAACTCCTTCGGAAACGCGAAAACCAGGTACATCTACCGGTTTCCAAGAATAGGCTATGTCAGAATACATCCCAAACTCCGACCGCAACTCACTCAGATTTACGACAAACGTAGAATCCACCTCAACCTCATCAGATATCGCCCGGGCATCCTCCGGGAATGTCGCGACAAATGGAAACATTAAATTATTACTACGATATACAAAAACCGGCTCCAAGGACGCTATAACTGATATCGAACCAACGGAAATTCCTATCTCTTCGTGTGTTTCTCTAACCGCGGCCATTTGCCAAGATTCGCCTGGCTCAGCCCCTCCACCTGGAAAACTTATCTGACTCGCATGGTGCTGTAAGTTCGCAGCCCGTTTGGTCAGCGTTACGGTCATATCCTTGCCGTCACCACGCAACAATACTAACACACCCGCTTGTCGTGTATTGCTAAGGCAGGGCCCACGATGCCGCCCGTAACAAAAGGGAGGTTGTATCGTGGTATGAATTTTCGCGACATCACTGGCAGACCAACTGAACGATGCTAGGTGATTTTTTAATGCATCAATCACGTTTAACCTCGTAGACGGCATAAAACGAATGTTCATTATCGGAAGGAAATTCTTTAGAGAACCGATCGTCGTCGCTAAATCGTTTTTTTCCATCCTCACTAAATTGTGAAATCAACAAATAGTTAGCGCCAAAGGTGTTTGCAGAAGAGGCAATTTCATCATTACTAAGTTGCCGCAAACCTCGACGGCCGTTTCGCACGGGGTACAACGACTCTCGTCGCTCATACCAACCGACTAAACCCGCTGCATCTTGCGGCATATCCTTGCGTGTGACCACCTCAGCCCGTAACGCGTTCCATTTAAACGTCTGCTGCCGAACCGGCGTAATGACCACGGCATCACTGGGGGTATGTCGCCGAATCCAATGGCAACATGCCAAGAAATGTCGTTCAATTCGAAGTGTCATTTCACGTTGTCGGTACGGATCGGCTATCGTGGAATGCGGCAAGGCCAACACGTCACCCTGTGGGCGCGGATCCCAAAATCGAGAATTCTGGAATTCCCAAACCGGCCAGACGACAATTATTGCAATTGATACTGTCAGTACCTTTGCCGCCAACTCACTGCGACGCGATAGCGTGGTCCCTAACGACACCGCACCACATGCAGCCGCGACAGGTACCAAAACATCACTCGTTCGAAACCAATAAAATCGCAATAGCCCATTTTTCAATGATGAGGCATCCGCCAGACACAAATCCAACAAAATTCCGACTACACACAAACCCAAACTCATTAAGGATATGTGAATAAGCACGTTTATATTACGAGATACGTTCGTTCCTGTTCGCCACCATACCAGTAATAAAATTGCTGTTAGGGATACAAATTTGATGCACCGATCGAATCCAAAATTAGAAAAAAGAAGGTGATGGGATAGACGAACGTGAACGGATATATAGTTAGCGCGACGGAGAACCAAATCATCCGCCGCCGCTCCTAATCCCCACGCCGGAATAAATCCAATCAATCCAATGCACAACCCAATACCACCGGCCCACAACTCATAGGGCTTGAATGAGCGAGACCTTGATAGTTGGATGATTCGATAGATGACGATTAACACCGTTAACCAACCGCCCACCAACACGTGAAACGCTACCGAGACCCCCAGCAACACCCAGACAACGTTCCATTTATTGCGGATAACGTGTGCCATCGCGAGTAAACAAAAACCATACGCAAAACCTTTGCCTTCTACCCCACCGACCACCCATTCTCCTGCTAAATGGAAATTGCTCTGCAACACATAAAACAAAACTCCGCAAATAATACCCAGGCCACGTCGGTGCCCCAACGACCGAGACAAGGATGTCAAACCACCCGCTACCAACAGCCAGACAATCCATCTGGCAATCCAAGCTGTGACAGTTAACGAGCAAAATTTAGTTAACCACCCGATTGACCAATAGAATGCAAGGTGCGCGTCCGCGGAATTCAAGAAGAAATCAAGTGGCGCAAATCCTGAATCCCAATAGTGCTTTGCTTTCGTCAGGTAATGCGCTTCATTGACGGCGGGCGGCGGACCACCAGCGACCAAGAAGAAAAAACAAGCGAGCAATAACACCTCTACGTAAAACCCAGTGAGGGATTCCCGCGATTCAGCCCTAGGTAAAATGCAAGCTGCCATCCCTACTTAGGTGCTCCGTTGGATTTTGTTAAATTTGCTATGTCCCCAAAATCCCGTTGTAGCGATTGGTACAAGTTTTGATAAATTGGAAAGTGCTTATCATATTTCCTTTTAAGATTTCGCTGTACGGGAGTCACGCTGGTTTCCTTTATCACTGCTTTACACGCCTGTTGGATATTTGTGTACGCCCCGGCGCCAACCGCCGCTAACAAGGCTACACCCAAGGCAGGTCCCTGGTCCGTATTAATTGTCACTACCTTTTTACCCAACACATTGGCCTGCATTTGTCGCCATAACTTACTTTTCGCGCCTCCACCGGACGTTCGAATCTGTCGTACCGGGACGTCCATATCCTGAAAAATTTCTAAACTGTCCCTTAACCCATAGGTAACACCTTCCATGACGGACCGTATCATATGCCCCTGCGTATGCGATAATGTTAAACCAATAAAACATCCGCGTGCATCAGGATCACAATGTGGCGTTCTCTCGCCCGCCAGATATGGAAGGAAGAAAAGGCCATCCGAGCCCGCGTTAATCTGCGCCGCAGAACGGTTCATTGCATTAAATATATCCGATTTCCCAGTTGCACCTAAATTATCGGCGTACCACTGCAACGAGCCGCCAGCGCATAAATTCACTCCCATCATGTGCCATTTACCTCGCACAGCATGACAAAACGTGTGTAACCGACCTTCTTTGTCGAATTGCATCTCATCACTATGAACAAATGTAACGCCGGACGTGCCGATCGACGTGGATACAATCCCGCTCCGAACCACACCGGTTCCCAACGCATTAGCTGCACAGTCACCCGCACCACCCACAACTAGACAATTCGACGACAGCCCCAGTAGACTCGCGGTTTTCTTCGTCAGCGTCCCAGTGACATCTTCGGATTCAAATACTTCCGCGAACAGACCGGAATCTAAATCAAGTTTCTCCATAAGTTTCGTTGACCATTGACGGCGGCCGACATCAAGCAACAACATCCCGCTAGCATCACTGACATCTGTCGCATAGGCGCCGGTAAGCCGCCGCCGAACGTCATCCTTTGGTAATAACACTTTGCACAAACGATCAAAATTGCGGGGTTCATTATTGCGCAACCACAGAATTTTGGGAGCCGTAAATCCAGTGAGTGCCGGATTCGCGACCATTCGTATCAGCTGCGAACGTCCCCCTGCTCTACTTTCTATCTCCTCACATTCCGCAACGGTTCTTTGATCGTTCCAGAGCAGCGCAGGTCTGATAACTTGATTATCCTTGTCGAGAAAGACGCTGCCGTGCATCTGCCCAGAAAGCCCAATTGCCTTTATTTGTTTTCCGTCCACACCGGTCTTTAAGATGACCGCGCGTATTGTCTTTACCACAGCACGCCACCAATGATCCGGATTCTGTTCTGACCACATCGGTTGGGGATGGCTCAGCGGATAACTGGAAGTCGATTCGCCAAGAATCTTTCCTCGCTCAGTGATCAAAATTGTCTTAGTACTGGAAGTACCGATGTCCACTCCTAGAAAACAACTCATGTTGTGCGCTTTCTCTAAAACTATTTCGCCTCCGTCTACAAACGGAAGACATACCTAATGTTGGCCTATATACAGAACTAGTTATCGAATATTATTTACAAACGGTACCAACGTATTCACTTTTCGACTTGGACTTTCTATGTTGACTGATTATGACGCATTCGTCAATTTTTTGCGACGGTGTTATTTTACGTCAGTCCGGAAACTGCTTTTTATGTTCATTATATTTGGGCACATCCGTAATCCAATCAGACATACCCAAATGATCGTTGTGCTTGTTCTGTGTGTGATACCCACCTTTGGAAACGCACAGGACACCAAGTCCGTTCTTAGCGTTCCTCATGGCTGGCGTGTCGAAAACACGACATATCCACCACCCTGGGCAAACTCTCTTCCTTGGAACGGTAAGCTAGAATTGCGATTCCCCCCCGGTTTTTTCAAGTCTACAAGTAGGTTTTTCTGGTCCTACCCTATTCTTTACAAGCTACAGGGTCGCTGTATCAACAATGATGCGGAACTCAAACTCGCTTTGCTCGACTACGATGCCGGATTGTATGGCGGAAAATACCCACGCAAACAGATCTCTATCACAGTCCAAAATCCTAAACATGGGCAGCAACGACGCCCCACATCCTTAACGATTAAAGGCTTTGATCCGTTTACCACTAATAAACCCTTAACAACCTATTTGGAAATACAACGACGATATGACGATCGGGCAGACCTGACCACCATATTAATTCTTCGTTCTCCACGACCGGCCGATAAAAAGGATCCTATCTGGAAAAGCCTTTATCGCTTTCGAAAAGATGCTGGATTTTGATTACAACGTTGTCACCATTACTTTACAACCAATACAATATTGAGTCCAAATAATCATGCCAATCGTTAACCACAAATCTCTCGAAACTGTAACTCAATCCGTATTTATGGCGCACGGTTGTACATCTAACGCAGCCAAGCAAGTCGCCAAGAGCTTAGTTCTGGCAAACCTATGTGGACACGACTCTCACGGCGTCGTCCGCATTGCACCATATCTGACGAATATTCAACGGGGGATTTTACAACCCGCGGCCGAATTCTCGGTAACGCACGAAACAGAATCGCTCGTCGTCGCTGACGCGCAACATGGATTTGGCCAAGTGCAAATGCCTGCACTCATAGCACATCTCTCCACAAAGGCGAGAACGCAGGGAATTGCTTGTGGCGCCATGAAACGTTGCGGTCACATTGGGCAGTTATCCCAGTGGGTTGAAAGTGCCGCTGAGAACGGCTTCGCCGCGCTACTTACCGTCAACGACAACGGAGCGCTGCAAGCTGTTGCACCACCAGGCGGTAAACGCCCAACGCTTAGTACTAACCCAATTTCGATCGCTACGCCTAGCGACCCCGATCCAATACTGGTCGATATTTCCACCAGTGTTGTTGCCAATGGAAAAATATTGGTGGCACACAAGGAAAACAAGCAGGTTCCCCAGGGATGGTTACGCGACGAAAACGGTCAGCCAACAACCGATCCCGCAGTTCGATACCAAGATCCGCCGGGTTCACTCAACCCGGCTGGCGGTTACAAAGGGTTTGGGCTCGCGTTTTTACTTGATGTGCTGGTGAGTGGTCTTACAGGAGGACATTGTCCCCCCGCCCCTGCGGATGCCGTCCCCGCAAATAATGTGTTGATGGTATTATGGGACCCTCAACATTTCCAAGGAATCGACCACATCGTAAGCGAGGCGGTGCGACTTGAACAGTTTACACGAGAGTCACCTTTGTTGGATGCGGACAGTCCAATTATGTTGCCACACGACCGTTCACGAAAGACTAAATCTGAGCGGCGCAACGCCGGAATCCCACTCGGCGATGAGGTCTACTTGCAAATTACAGAATTTGCCAACCAAAATGATATTAGCTTGCCACCAGACTGGGCTTGTTAACTAGTTTGCTATCGCGGGATGATAGCCTATCGCCTTGGTACGAATTCTATAAAACCCTTTGCCAGCGGTAATGTATAGACGGCTAGATTCCGCTCCACGCCCAAAACTCACGTTGGTAGGTAGTTCTGGGGTTTCAATATAACCAAGTTCGACGCCCTTGGGTGAAAAAATAACAATGCCAAACCGTTCGGCGCTGCGCACAGCAGCATATATGTTTCCAGTCATGTCCACCGTCATCCCATCAATACCCAATTGTTCCCCAAAGTCAACTAACACCTTCTTATTAGTCCATTGACCAGACCGACGAATTGAGAATGAATTCAACGTCATTCTTCCCATCTTAAAATCCTTTTCAATATCCGCCTTATCAGAGCCATTGTCGGTTTCCGCCACATATACCGTTTTTTGATCGGGGGAAAGAATGATACCATTAGGTTTGTCTATTTGATCTGTAGCGATTGTTAGTTCGCCTGCGGTGCTGTATTTAAATACATAGTATCTATCTAACTCCCGCTCTTCGGGGCCAACATATTTAGGGTCAGTAAAATAGATTACCCCACGTTTATCAATAACAATATCGTTGGGTGAATTGAGTTTTTTCCCGTTAAACGAGTTGGCCACGATTTTCACTGTACCATCGGTGAGAAAGTGCACTAATGCCCGATGCCCCATTAACGGCGACGCACAACACCCCATCAAATCACCTGTACGTGTAAACATGAGACCATTGCCCATACCGCTGTCCGGACAAAAAACCGAAGTTTTACCCGAATTTGGATTGAACATCATGACCCTCGCTGGACCCGACTCAAAGGGTTGGGCAAAATCCGAAAAATATATGTTCCCGTCGGGACCCGCGGCTGCGCCCTCGGTAAATCCACCCTCCTCCCAAAGTGTTTCCAACGATTCTCCGTTGATCATAATTCGTCTATCCCCTTCAATAAGAAGATTCTGCGAGTGAACACTAATTGTCCACCCGAGGGTCAAAGTGATGATAACAGTAAATTTGAACATGTTTCCGAGTCCTTATTGAGTGCACGTGGCATTTTACGTTTGTTCCGCATGACAACTATTCTACACAAAATTTCTTAAAGCATTGCTCGCAAAACAATCGCTTCGAGTCGCTTAAATATTGCGTTCCACTGTACCACTTTAACCAACACTCGAAATTCACGAGGCAGTTGTAACGCGGCTACTTTTGATCCTAGTTTTTCGTCGAAATAAAGTTCCAGCGACATCCCTTCAGTGTGGAGAGTCCCCTTGAGGGTTTGACCGTTTTGATATACTTTCGGTAAGCTAAACGAAAACGTTCGGCCGACAGACGTCGCTGATATTTCAATAAGATATTCACCGCCCGTCAACAGAACCTCAGCTTTCTTTCTATTCTCCGTGTATTGGTCAGTCTGCGTTAGGACCTCGACCGCTTTGATTAACTTGTGATTCTCCACTTCTGATATCTCATTGCTAGCGAATGAGGCTTTGGATTGCTCCACGGTTTCATGTAGGGCATTATCAATTATCGCGTCATCACCATTCTCCAGACTGGCGAGTTCTGCAGACTTTGCGAATTTATCATCGATTTCCGGCTGGCC
>JABHUV010000148.1 GCA_018658605.1 Planctomycetaceae bacterium
CGCAACGTCGACTGGTTTTACCAACGGACGGTCCTTGGCGGTGATACGCCAGATTCTTCCATGCACATGGTCACGCCTTTCGTCACGAAAATCGACTTCGCCATGTTGAATAATCGGATTGTACCAATCGGCGATATAAATGGCTCCATCGGGACCCATTTTTACATCTATTGGTCTGAAAGCTTGGTGACTTGATTTGATCAATTCCTCAACTTGTTTAGACCGGTATCCAGATTTATCCTCAGTTACCTCAAATCGGCAAACTCTATTTGCCCTAAAATCGTTGGCGACCATCGTACCGCGCCAACTCTGAGGCAAGTGCCGACCGCTGAGAATTTCTAATCCACAATGCTTGGGGCTTCCCGGATTCAATCCCATCAAGCGACGTGGCTCCCCTGGTGAAGCCACAAATACAGCGCCAGGAAAAACATAGTTGATTCCTTCGCCCCCGGCGCCATCCGTTGCGAAGGATTGTCCCCAGGCATCAAAATGGTGACCCCAGGGATTCACTAACCCTTTGCACACCACCTCCAGTTGCATCGATTCTGGACGGAATCGCCAAATTCCTCCCCCCAAGAGTCGCTTAACGCCATAGGGCGTTTCAATATGACTGTGAATATAGATGGATTGATTCATATATAACCAACCATCTGGACCCCAACGCAATGTATGCAAAAGGTGGTGGGTATCCTCAGAGCCAAAACCGGAAAGGACAACGCGTTGTTTGTCGGAGCGGCCATCACCATCGATGTCTTGGAAATGCAGTAAATCGGTACTGTTGGCCACGTAACAACCGCCATCACCGGGTACGACGCCAGTTGGAATCAATAATCCATCAGCGAACACACTAGTCTTCTCGGCCACGCCATCCCCGTCGACATCCTCCACGATGATTATTTTGTCGCTCGCCTTTTCACCCGGCTTAATATGAGGATATGACTCACTAGCAGCTATCCACAAACGTCCGCGCGAGTCAAAATTCATTTGGATCGGCTTCGCCATTCGCGGATCAGATGCGTATAAATTAGCCTCGAATCCTTCCGGAACAATAAAAGACTTCAATTCCACGAGAGGATCAACACTCGGTATTTCCTTCAAGCCGCGTTGCCCAACACATGTCAACACAAAGCAAACTGTCATCGCGATAGCCGCGAGGCCGTTACCCACTCTCATAAGCTTCTTTTCCTACAAATTTATAACACCTGACCTGATATATAAAAGCATCTTCACCCAAACCAGTTGCAATTCAACTTCTACGAATTTCGACACGGTATGAACTGGAACTTCGAATCGTCTGAATCCTTTTCTCGTAACCATCAACAATGGGATCATACTGCGGGACTTCCACAGCGTTATTTCCCTGTTCATGTTTCCGAAACAGGAATAGATACGTTTCGTTTTGCGGACGATGGCGATGAAAAAACATCATGTTCTTTTCCGCGGTCAGTTGATACGTTTGACTAATAGCCGATTGCAGAAATGACGTTGACATCGATACGCCAGCTTTCAACTGACTGGCACTGGCCCGCAGCACTTGGGTCTCATCAATATAGATACCATATTTGCCCGGCCGTAAATTTGAAAATCGTAGCCGGAGCTGCCGGGAATCAGCTCGATTATTCCGGCCGTCGGTGGCCAAATCCACCGCTCCGATTCGTTTGGGCGTCATCACAAAGCTGACGTTATCAGCTGTGGCTGCGTAATTGGCAATACCAACGTTTGTTCCATGCTTTTCAACCACGCTGAAGATCGTCTTCGGTAAAGCCAATCCATCCGCTATTAGCCGTGCCAGGAATTGATACCCCACGGACGTAACGTGGATTCCATCGTTGGTTAATCCCGCATGATCAGGCAATACTCTCCAAGATTTGGGTTGCAACTCTTTTTCGACCGTTGGCTTTGCGGCAATCCCACGCGGCGATAAATGTATGATGGGTAGATTTTGTGCCGCTGCTAGGGAATCGACCGCGTCAATATACAACCTTAATTTCGCGTTGTAAGCCGTGGGGTCAGGTAGTGGAGAACCCAAATTCTCGTAATACCGCGGGGTTAGTAGCACAATTACAGTATCCGGGGATTTCAACGCATCCAAAAGAGTTTGATACCCAGCCACGAATCGATCTAATCCCGCCAGGCCGGCGTGCGCCTCGTTGGCGCCATAACTAACAATGATAACTGACGGTTGCGCTAGCGCCATATCTCGCTGCAAACGCTCAAATCCCTGTGCAACAGTGCCGAACACCGCTCGACTTTCGCCCCATACATTATCACCACTCCATCCCAGATTTCGAAAAGTCACGTTCGAAACACGGCTTGCAATTTCCTGCTCTAAATGCCCGTAGTTCTGCATCCGTTCAACAAATGTCCCACCCAAGAACACTACCCGGTCTCCGGATTTGACGAGCGGATTTGCCTGTACTGTTAACCCGTTATAAATTAGGCTTGCAAAACAAATGTACATCAATAATCGAGTTGCGGGGAACAATGCTTTTACCTCTTTGATTAAACGCTACTATTGTGAACCGAACCGTAATATTTCACCCACGGGTCCAATCACCCATGCGGAAATTATAACAGATTTCGTTTGTCATAACTGTGCCCCATCATGCCGGATAAAAAGAATCGTTATTAACGTTATCAGGAGTTTCCGGTTCGCATGGCCCGACGAATTTTATCGAGTGGATCGGTTGTGTATTTGTTATTGCATTGTGTTATAATTGTGTCCGTGCCGATGAAATCTCCATTGGTTTCATACTGAAACCGGCACAAGAGTCCGCCAACTTTTCCAATTAGGGAACCACAACATGTATTCGCAGATCGCAACCAGGTATTTTTGTCGACTATTGTGTATAGGGTTTATTGCGGTGCTATATAATCCAATGCAGGCCGCCGCCACTGAAATCGACGAATTGACTGCGACAATTCGGAATATTGGCCCCAAGGGTTCAGGGCACATCGCGGCGCAACAAGCCTGGAAACAATTAGCATCACAACCTGCATCCAAACTCCCTGACGTCCTTGCTGGATATAAGGGCGCTAATGAACTTGCCACTAACTGGTTACGAGGCGCAGTGGATGCCATTGCACAGGCCGCCCTCAATCGATCCAACTCGCTGCCGGAGAAGGAACTTCAGGCGTTCATCATTGAACACAATAACGCCCCGCTTGCACGACTTACAGCGTACGAATGGCTATTACGTGTAAATCCTCAGGTCAAAGCATCATTGCTACCCCATTTTCTCAACGACAGCTCGCTTGAGTTGCGCCGCGACGCCGTTAACTCATTGCTGCAAAAGGCTAAATTAACAGCAACAAAAGAACAACCTAAAACGGCTATTGAAGCCTATCAAAAGGCCTTAAACCATGCTCGCGATCTAGATCAAATAGATGAGGCAACGAAACAAATTACTGATTTGGGCGGTCAAGTCGATTTACCGCGGCATTTTGGATTTTTACTCGACTGGCAAGTGATTGCACCGTTCGATAACACCAATAAAAAAGGGCTCGACGTTATTTACTCACCTGAGAAGCATCTAAATGGTTCGATTGACTCGGATGCTGCCCATGAGGGAAAACTGCCTAATCTGTTCTGGAAAAATACTAGCACTAAGGAACGATTCGGAATTGTCGATCTCAACGGTATCTATACGGACAAGTACAAGGGTGCCATCGCTTACGCATATACAACTTTTGAAAGTTCCTCCGCCAAGAACGTTCAACTACGACTCGGTTGCGTTAACGCCAATAAAATATGGCTTAACGGAACACTGCTAACTCGTAATAACGTTTACCATGCGAATATGATGATCGACCAATACATCGTCGATGCGTCTATAAATAAAGGCACTAACTATATTCTTCTGAAGATCGCACAAAATGAACAGGAAGAGGAATGGGCCCAACGCTGGCAATTTCAACTGCGGGTTTGTGATACCAACGGCACCGCTGTTCTCGCAAATAATCGATAACCCACCATTACATCGAAGTTAATACCACGAACTATTACCCCCCAAATATAATGAATATTTTAAGAAACAAGCGATTAAAACTATCGGTAGTCACTACCCTTCTGTTGACTATTTCATCCCAAGTGCAAGCGGACGATTGGAGCGGCTTTAGGGGCCCGCAAGGAAACCCGGTTTCTAGCGGCCAACTACCTTTAGAGTGGGACGTTAAAAAAGGAGTCAATATTGGCTGGAAATCGGACATCCCTGGACGTGGCGTATCCGGGCCAATCGTTGTTGGGAATCGTGTATTTGTTACCGCCAGCGGTGGTGTCACCCAACAACGTCTCTATGTACTATGCTTCGACGTAACCTCTGGCAAACAGCTGTGGCGACGCGACTTTTGGGCTACCGGCCGTACCTTCAGTCACCCAACGAGCGCTAATGCGGCGCCTACCCCCGTGTCGGATGGCAAACTTCTATTCGCCTTCTATTCGTCCAACGACCTAATCTGCCTAGACCTCGAAGGAAATCTTAAGTGGTTTCGCGGTCTAGCACGTGACTATCCAAAAGCTGGCAATGATGTTGGAATGGCGGCATCGCCTGTTGTTGCGGGTAACGTCGTTATAGTACAAATCGAGAACCAGGGCGACTCCTTTGCATGCGCTGTCGATAAAAACAGCGGACTAGAAGTTTGGCGTAAAAAACGCGATCCGCGCGCCAACTGGTCGTCACCAACAACGTACACCCACGCCAGTGGAGCACCTACGGTCATTCTTCAGTCCGCTTCGGGTTTGGCGGCCTTTGACGCGGACACTGGTGCGAACGTTTGGGATCTAGGACTTTCCTGTGGTACGGTCTCCTCACCTCTTGTCGTCAACAACACGTTATACGTGACCTCTGGTGGTATCACGAAACTTAATCTAAACACTTCCTCCGGGAAACCTGAGGTTATCTGGGCGGTCAATAAGCTAAACGCCAATGGCGCCAGTCCCGTCGTACTCGAGGACAATTTCTACACACTAGCGGGTGCCATCGCGAAAGGCGCAAATTCCAATACGGGTGAAATTCTGTGGCAGCTCCGGCTCAAAGGACGATTTTGGGCCACACCGATACTGACTGATAAGCATCTCTACTTTATTAATCAAGATGGATTAGTACAAATCGTCGAACTCGAAGGTACCGGCGAATCGCAGACGGCAAATATTGTTTCGGTCATAGACATGGGTGCGTCCATACTGGGAACGCCCGCCGCGGCGGGAAACGCGTTGTTCATTCGTAGTGACAATTATCTATGGAAAGTCACCAATACTACTAACAGCGAATAACCGTGCGGATCTTCTA
Organism: Planctomycetaceae bacterium; assembly: GCA_018658605.1. The sequence continues at coordinate 5,289 of JABHUV010000148.1, forward strand.
GAAAGCGATTCCACTTGAATAAGATGTTTCACTGCCAAGCTTGCACCCAACCGGTATCAGGCGAAATTTGTCCTCCAGGTTCAAAATCGATTACCAACCGTGCACTAGTTTGTGCTGCGCTTGCCAATGGGACGTCCACATTAAGACACGTGTTAGAATGTGATGACACTCAAGTCATGGTCGACGCACTCCAAACACTCGGACTATCAATCGACTGGCGCAAAGATATCAACATGCTCACGATTCAGGGATGTGGGGGCCAGGTACCCGTTACATCCGCAAATCTGTCAGTTGCCAATAGCGGCACAACAATCCGGTTCCTCACGTCAATCCTCGCTAGCATGCAGGGGGAATTCACCCTCGACGGTGTACCCCGCATGAGACAGCGACCTATTCACGATCTTGTGCGCGCGTTGATTGAACTAGGCGCTACCGTCCACTGTGCCCCCAACGGATGCCCACCCGTATCCGTATCCGCAAACGGTTTTTTACGAGACGATTGCCAAATATCGGGAAATATCTCCAGCCAATTCCTGAGTGGCCTTATCCTCGCAATCGGAAATTGCTCACGCGACATTAACCTTCATTTAACAGGAACGCTCGTTTCGCAGCCATATATTGATATGACGATCGCTGTACTCGCCAAGTTTGGGCGTATCGTCATTCATAACCAAGATAACGTATATTCTTCCTGTGGCGGACAACCCATGCATGGTATTGTCTACGATATTGAGCCAGATGCATCGGCAGCAAGTTACTTTTTTGCCGCAGCCGCTGTTACCGGCGGCGACGTCATGGTAACCGGTTTATCAAAAGACTCCATCCAAGGAGACATCGGTTTCTGTAATGCGTTGGAACAAATGGGGTGTGAGATTGAATACGGCGCGGATTTTATCCGCGTTTACGGAGGCAAACTGCGAGGAATCGATATCGATATGAATACGATAAGCGACACAGTATTAACCCTTGCTGTGGTTGCGCTATTTGCCATAGGCCCGACGAATATCAGAAATGTACGACACATTCGTGACAAGGAAACTGACCGGATTACTGACTTGGCACGTGAACTAAGACGATTAGGCGCAACCGTCGAAGAATTTGACGATGGCATGACGATTACACCAAGCAGCTATTCCGGAGCCGTTATTGAAACTTATGATGACCACCGCATGGCGATGAGCTTCGCCGTCGCTGGACTACGAATTCCCGACGTTGTAATCAACGACCCTGAGTGCTGCAATAAAACCTATCCCAACTTCTTCGCCGATCTATCGGGGTTAATTGCAGTCGATAAGATGCCTTAGTAACATCAGCGACCCTACAATACAACTTTATCATAAGATCGCTTTACAGCTATTTAGGTTTGCCTAGATTATTGTCGGCTTTATCAATCAACTGATCAACACGTGACAAAACCGCGTCACTACAGTCGTCGTCCGCTGGCGTAAACACGTCCAGTGCGTCCCCGGCCAAAAAATCTCCACCGCAATGATTACAGACCATTTCACGCCCTAAATATTCAACTCGTACTTGTAGCTTCCGGCCACACGTAGGGCATTCCTTCACAAAATATGTGGTTTGAGGCATTTAAAATTCCTTTTTCCAAAACAACGCAGCGGCAATCGAAATATCGAACCACTCCAGGCTGCATCACCGAAATACTGAAAAATACCATGTGCGCCAATTTAAGGTCGAGCGTCGATTTTATATATAAAACGCACGCACTACAAGGACCACGTACTGCGACTTCAACAAATTCGTGACTTGAATCACATAGCGACAAGACAGAACAAATCACGCTAATTGCTATTATTTAGCGAAGTTTCACGATAAAAAATACCATGGATGTTGCCAAGGGTTTAGAAAACCATGAAGTGATGAAAATATTGATATCGCAAGACAGATCCACCAAACCATAGTTAAGAGCAGCGATTTGTGAATGATTCTCCAGGCCGGAATCAACATCAATAGAAATAGGGGGGTCAACCAAAAGAACCATCGGAAACCGCTAGCAACGCCGCCATAGTTGCGATCTGCTAAAGGACGAAAGGTATAAAATGCGATGAGCACAATAGTAAGTGTCAGCAATAAATAGGCAAGTCGGCGCCAAATCGGTTCTGCATCGCGCCACGCAATCGCAATTCCTAATAAGGAAAAACACCAAATTGGCGTTAACGAAAAAATTCCATGATGCCCTACGGTCATATGCATCAAATATCGCAATCGCGACGGCTCACCCAAATCCACACCGCTAGCAGACCCTGGCAGCCAGTAACTTGCCTGACCGTTAACTTCGTAATCGTACCAGTTATCCCAAATACGAATCTCGAACACACTATCTTGCTGTTGCAACGCGTAGCGTCGTTTGCTCTTAAGGTCGAAGATACGCCATCGACCGACACTAGGGTGTTGCTCAATCACAATGTCACTCATCATGGGTAATGTGATCTCCTTGTCAGTCCCTCCGCCGAATAACGAGAGTGTCTCGGGGACAATTCCGGATACCAATAAAGCAGCATCCGATTGATCCAAATATGCAAGTACTTCTCCATCGCTACGATGAGCGTAAGGGGGCCGCAACGACCCGTGAGCCCAGTAATTACTTCCAAGAAAAGCTGCGGCTACTATGACAATTCCCGCGACACCGAACGTTAGAGTGCGAAGCGGGGCACGCAGCAACAACCAAATACCGATTAATCCTAGGAACGCCAACGCGGGAAGCTCGAACGTAACACTTAGCGCAGTGACCAAGCCTATTGAAAAATAATTAACGCGGCCGGACTTTCCCTCATATTCGATACGAATCAACAAGGCAATCGCTGCTAAAACGCATACCGCGGCAGGTAGATGATTATTAAGTGATACGGCAAAGGTTGAAAGAAATGTACCAAACCCCGCTGTTATACCCAGGCAAAACAATACGCCTCGGCTGCTGACAAAACGCTGGCTAATATGAAGATAGAGCCACAAAAACAGGCCAAACAATAGTACTTGATTGACGAATACAAGACCCTTAATTATCCAGAGTGGATTGACCAGCATATCTGCACCAAAAGCGCGGTTTAGTATCCAGTATTGAGCAGCCACAAACAAAATGTAAAGCGGTGGCTTGCTGGAGTAAAAGTGTTCTTCCCCCAAATTATCAATATGATAGACCTTATCAATAGTTCCCCAATTCCCATTAACACCTCGTAGTCGATCAATGTCATCAATCTGCCACGTGCCTTGATGCACCAAAGAGACAACGGCCGCCCAGCGACTGCGATCATTGGCACAGTGCATACCCGTTGCAGCCTCGCGACCTTCTATGAAGGATCGATCCTTTTTGACATCCGGTTCGAAATATTGGTGCCATAACAAAAGACGAGTCGTAATTAACAATAACGCCGGTAATATCAACCACGCTAAATCACGATTAGACAGCAAACGCAGTTTTCCATCATCAATCGTTAGGGAACGGCCTTTGTCTGACTCTGATTCTGTACCTGCAAGCTGCGTGTTGTGAGACCCAGCCGAAAGATGATCGTGGGGATCAGGCATCGGCATTATCCTGTTCGCCGACCGAGTCTTTAATGGAGTATATTTGTTCATCTCGAACGGTTTTCTTGGTGATCAATTCCGCCAAAAATCCCGCTGTTAACAACTGAATACCAATAATCACCCCCGCGATTGAAAAATAAAATATCGCCCGCGTATGTAGATCGATTGGATCTTGTACGCCCACCACTCGATGGACAACCCACCAAAAAGTCAGGATTGACATTGTAAGACCAGATATCGCGAAGCATCCCAAACCAAGTGACCCCAACAAATGTTGTGGGCGGTTACCGTATCCTGTAATTAAGTGGACCGTAAGCAAATCTAGAAAACCTTTTATTATCCGCTTCATACCGTATTTTGATTCGCCGAACTGCCGCTCGCGATGATTTACAACAACTTCTCCTACGCGCCAACCTCTCGCGGATGCCAACACTGGAACGAAGCGATGAAGTTCGCCATAAAGTTGGATTTCATTCAAAACCCCACTGCGATAACACTTGAACCCGCAATTGTGGTCGTGCAGTTTTACGCCTGTCAATCTGCTGACCATATAGTTAAAGACACGCGAAGGACCAACTTTGTGCCAAGGATCATACCGTTTCTTTTTCCATCCGCTGATAACGTCAACGCGTTGTACTTCCAACGCCTTTAAAAAATTAGGGATCTCTTGCGGGTCATCTTGTAAATCTGCATCGAGGGTAAACACTATCTCCCCCTGCGCTCGTTCAAAGCCAGCATTCAATGCCGCCGCTTTCCCAAAATTCCGTCTAAATTGCAGGCCCGACACTCGTGAATCATTTTCATGTGACGCTGCGATGACATCCCACGACCCATCTGTAGATCCGTCGTCGATGAATATCACCTCATAATCGTAACCCTGTTCAACAGCGACGCTTTCAATTTCTTCAAGTAAAAGCTCGAGGCTGTCAGCTTCGTTAAAAACCGGAATCACAAACGATAACATTTTCTAAACTCCCGAATTTGCATGTTTGTAATGGTTGCGACGTCTCGCGTAACCAAAATGTAAAAGAAAACCTATAGCAGCACCCAGTTCACATAATAACCACACCACCCGTAAACTAATAGCGGAAATCACGCCGAAAAGAGGACCAATCAACGGCGTCAGGAGAGCCGCAATAACCATTTCCCGTACGCCCGCTCCACCCGGCAATAGCGAAAGAAAACCTGCAACAACCGACAAAGACACCGCCGCGATTACCTGTGGGTAATCGCTGATATTTAGCAAAGATGCATTTTCAATGGAGGGTAATGCATGCAATACAAATATCATACTTGCACCGAAACACAACCAGCCCGCGGTAGCAAATAGCCAACCCTTAGCGAGGAACTGCCAACTCAAACCGCTAATTGCCTCGTCAAGCATAGACATCCCTCTTCGTTTACTCAGATATCGCAATACGAAGCGGAACATTGGTGGACTTGCGCCTACGCCTGATCCGACCGCGAGGCCGACAGCCAACAACATCAACCAGCCGTTTTCATGAGGACTGCCGTAACCAGTCAATAGAAACAAACTTGCCAAGATTCCGCCCACGGACATCATCCCAAGGGTTTCAACGAAAACACCAACCACCGCAACACTTCGCTTGACTCGCGATGAACTAACGCGGTCACTACGGATAATCACGACTAAGGCCTTGCCAGGAACGTATTTCCCTAAGTGGCTTAAAACATAGGATCGTAGCGACTCTAATATCGTCGGCTGTTGCCCCATCGCAAGCAGAGCGAGATGCCAAAATAGCCCGAAACAAGTCAACCCGATTAAGTAGCTTAGCGCGGCTAGAATTATACACAGTAAATCTAGATCGCCCACGGAGAACGGCGTCGCGGAGAACTGATCACCAGCATGCCGCAAGGTCTTTTCAATCCAAATAGCAACAAGGACAAACACTGTTAAGCGAATCAAAAACTTTAAATTATATTTAGATTCAGATCCATCTGACGTATTTTCTACTGCATCGATTATTTCAGCTTCGTCGCGCTCCGATAATTCTTTGGGTTCGTTCGTCATTTATGATCCATCTTGCCGTATTCAACGCATTTACTTATTTAGAATATTGTTCGTATTGTCTACAATAACTGAACATTAATTCCTAGCGAAGTTGGCCGAGGCAATTTGGGTTTCCACGACTAACTAGACTATTAGTATACATGCACTCTCTAGTATCCACGGATAACTTGACACGAACTCATGGCAGAATCAAATAATAAATACCGCCGGCTCATTTCATTTCTTGTATTAATCGGCATCATTGTTCTTAGCGGTGCTATGTTTTACCAAGTTATGGCGTCGTTTGTACTACCCTTATTCTTGGCGGCGGTGTTGTGCGTAGTTTTTGCACCATTGCATCGTTACATACTACGTAAGTACAAGGCACGAATCCGCCTAGCCGCCCTTACCACAACCACAGTTATCGGTTTGGTCGTACTTCTACCCTTGATCACTACCGTCAGTATCGCGGTTGTCGAGGGAAGCAGGCTTACATCCACCGTCACGCCTGCTGCTATCGCCGATAGTCTTGCTGAACTCCGACAGAAGTTTAACCTTAACATTCCCCACCAACCAACTTTACGGAGAATCGAAGCAGAGATCCAGAAACTCACAGCTAGTTCCTCCGTAAGTCTTTTCGACCAAACCGCACAATTAGAATCGGATCATGAATCCCTCAACCGACTGAAGGTACTACTAGACGGACTGGACGTGGACGCAGAACAACATCCCTCCGCATCTGAACGCCTACTCGAACTAAACACATCAATCGACTACATCCTTGATCACCTAGACGATGAGGTTTCACAAAATCACGGTGCTGAATACCTCGCACGACTTGTTGACGCTAACAATCGATACAACGAGTTCAAAACGGCGCTTTTGGGTGGAACGGTCCACGCTTCCATCGTCGAATTAGTCAATCCCTCACCAAAAGAACTCGGTGAATACAGCGCGAGTTTCTTCGATAGTGGTTTGCGAAAACAACTTCTTAGTATGGGCGCTAATACGCTAGCGTTTGCTCTTCAACTGCTGGCCGGAATCGTCATCATGCTCGTCGCTACTTATTTCTTTCTCATCGATGGCGCTCGTATGGTGCAATCCATCACCAAACTGTCGCCACTTAAGCAGGACTATGAGGATGCACTCATCGACGAGTTTGTCACGATCAGTCGTGCCGTCGTGGTTGCAACCTTGCTGTCGGCTTTAGCACAGGGAATCCTAGCGGGATTGGGATTTTGGATCGCAGGTATGAACTATGTTTGGATGCTAACGGTCGCAGCCACTTTTTTCGCGTTTGTTCCTTTTATAGGCGCCGCAACTGTGTGGTTGCCTTGTGCAGTGTATATGATCGTTTTCGCCGACCAACCATCATGGGGAGTTTTCTTGTTGATCTGGGGCGTCGGCCCTGTATCACTGGCAGACAATCTCGTGAAACCATACATTCTGCAAAACAAATCCAATTTACACCCAATGCTAGCGTTGCTTAGCGTCGTCGGAGGTGTGCAGGCGCTTGGCCCAATTGGAATCCTCACCGGCCCCATGGTGGTCGTCTTCCTCCAGACACTACTTAATCTATTGCATCGCGAGATCTCAAGCATGGATGGAAATGAGGAAACAGAAACCATCACAGCGATAAATAAAACCGATGATGATAGCCCGACTGCAGACGGCAACCAAAGTCCGGCGATCGAAATCGGCGACTAGAACGGAACGAACAGGGTTTAAACACTGCTGATCAGGAAACAGTATCAGTTGATTTATCCGAAACTAACGACGCTCCATGGCGTTTACGATAGAAGTCAAGAACGGTCATCCCTAGATACACGTTTCCTCCTACTGAGACAAGTAAGCCCAGCAGGGTAATAGTAAACAACGGCCATGAACGCGACACTGAGGGCGGCGCATTTTTCGTATGGCTACTAGATATACTTTCAACATCCGACGACGTGCTCGCCAACCTCACAAAATTCGCAGCGTCGTCTTCCAATAACTCCGGTTCGAGTCCGGCGGCCTGTAGGCTCATCGCGGTATCCTCAGACTCTACCGACAAATCAGGTAAAACGTCTAAAACAATGCGATTTTCCGCTTCGGCGATATTTGACAGATCCACCTGCGTAGACCTGTTTTCTTCGATATTGTCCGAATTCTCGACAACACCACCGACATCAGTTTTATCGAAGACTGGCACCACGACATGTTCAGCGTTTGAGTTGTTATTGATATCAATCGGTTCGACTACAACGCCCGGAACTTCAACTGCAGTACCAGTTTTGTCAAAAAGTGGCAGCGGTGTCACCTCTGGTTCAAGGGTTTCTCCAGTCACTTTGTTCTCATTGGACGATTCGACTGGATTCCCGGGCAACTCAATCGAATCTAACTCTTCGGGAATTAGTGGTGCGTCCCCAGCGTCGGGGCGCAACGGAAACGAATCAACATCAAATCCTGTTCCCTCGCCGGCGGGAACATTAATAGGATTAACGACAGCATCGGGCGTATCGGATGAGGGGATAGCTTCAGGAACCACTTTTTTCCGCTCGAGTGCGGGAGGCAGTTCGATTGGTTTAATGAGTTTCTCTTCACCAATTTGTATACGAAATTTTCGTATACCTCGTAGCTCGGGAGGAATCACACTCTCAATAACGTAGCCTGCAACAAGCTGATCCGCTACTTCCGGCTCGATTTGAATAACGTATACCGAATTATCATTGACGTCAGGGGCGACACCGTAGTCCACAACAAAGAAATTTGCTAAGAGCAATGCAATTAAACGAGTCATGATAGAAGTTTCCCTCAATACGAATAGTAAATAAATACGTTTTTAAACCGCGCCATGGCGTTTACGCCGCCAACCCATCCTCTTCTTCAGTATCACACCCATCCACAAACTCGTCGTTCGAGCAAACTAGATCGTCATCACATTTGTCACCGCGGACTATTTCCACTTCAAAGTCATCCTCATCGACTATCTCAATTTCATCATATCTCTCATCATCCTCGCGGTCGCCCGACTCCCGCATCGCGCGCTCAACCAATTCTCCAATGTCCATATCTGACGGAGCTATGGCAACTGCCGACCGGTCGTCATCGCCATCGGTGTCGATTAGCTCCATTTCGACCGCAACCGCCTCTACCATACGTCCAACACTTTCAATTTCTTGCTCCGTTGAGAGTGCAGAGTCGGCGACGGCCACTTCATCCTCAGCCACTTCATCCTCAGCCACTTC
>JABHUV010000145.1 GCA_018658605.1 Planctomycetaceae bacterium
TTACCCCCAGTGACAATGACTTTGGTGACCGCACAATTCGTATGGTACTGCACGCCGTGTTTTCGCCCTACCTTTATATAGGCGCTGACGAGTTCGGCAGGTTGCAAATGCCCATCGGTGGGGCAATAGCACGCGTCAAGCAAATCATCGCTTTTCATGTACGGCAACTTTGCCGCAACCTCCGTTTGCGTTAGATGCTCAATGTCGAAACCAATACTTTTTCCCATCGTAACGAGATCCGCGATTTCCTGAGCTCGCTCGGGCGTTTCAGCGATACGTAAAGACCCAGTCTGTACGTAAATTTCAACGTCAGCCTGCTTTTCCAAATCGAGTACAATTTCTACTCCATCCATCAGCATCCGTGTCGATTCAGCAGTTCCGCGTAATTGCCCCAGTAATCCTGCAGCGCGACCCGTAGACCCGTTACCCAGTTGTTCACGTTCTAGCACAACCACAGATTGTCCACGCTTGGCAAGTTGCATCGCAGTGCTTAATCCGGCAACCCCAGCTCCAATCACAATAACGTCAAACGATGTTTGCATTTTATTATTCATAGAACCAATCTAACAAATTTCTTCATCAATCAACCGCTGCCCGCCACAATTTATCGCATTCGCGTGAATTCAAAAGCCACTTGCCAGTCGCCTTTTTTGCCAGCGGTCAACTGTTGCAGCAATGCGTCCCGCTCATAAAAGTCTCCGAGGAAGCTGGAGATGCGAGTCCGGGCGTCTTTATTAAGCGAGTACATCACGAGTCTATTTTCGATTAACTCATATTTAACGACGCTGAAGCCGCGATCTTTTTCGCCCCCGGTCGGTTTTTCAGGTTCAGACGAGCCCACGTTGAGATATCGAGTATCACCAATCTTAGTGACCCAGGCGTATTGAGTACGTCGTTTATCCTTAGACTCTCCGGGGAGTGCCGGTTTATGGAATTCTGTGAAACCGACAATGAAGATGTTCTTTTCTGGAGCATTCATGATGTTCAGGACTGAAAGTTCATCAGGCGTAGGTGTCCTCTTTGTCGCCCCCGAAGAGTCACCGTAATCGTAGTTTGCAACCAGCTTCCAAGGACTCATCAATTTTGTTTCAGCAACGGCGTCTACGGGTTGCGATAGTGGGTAGTCCCATTCACACCCCGCAAGAACTGCGAGGGTCAATAATAGGCTCAAATGATGACAGCTATTGAAACGCATCTAAATTACTAGACTTTCTTCAAAAGATTGATTCTACCAACCCCAACCCATTCAGCGACATAAATGTTACCGTCATGATCGAAGCAAGCATCGTGGGGATGGATGAATTTTCCTTCTTTCCAGCGAGCGGGTTGCCGCCGCATCGCAAAATTGTCAGCAAGTACTTCTTTGCGCCAAGTTGGGTCGTTGCCGAGCTGCGTGACGACTTGGTTGTCTTTACCCAAAACCGTTATGCGAGCGTGCAGGTCCGGTACCAACATCAGGTCGCCCTGTGTATCGATATCGGCGGGGAATAGCATATCTTTGACGACGCCGATCTGTTTTCCGGATTGATCAAAATATTGCAGCCGTGCATTGGCGCGATCACAAACGACTAGGGCAGGGGTGCGGCCAGGCCGATCATCCCACCAGAGGCCATGCGGAGTTTGGAATTTACCGAGTTCGGTACCCGTTCCACCAAAATGGCCGATGACGTTTGCGTCTTTGTCATAACGAATGATGAAGTTTGATCCATAACCGTCACCAACAAAAAATCCTCCATCAGGGGCAAAGGCGATATTCGTGGGGCTGAATTTGCGGCCCTTGCCCCAGACGCCTGGTTTTTCATTGATAAATGGCGCTGCACCCTCGTAGGATTCGAGTTTAGGTGCCGTCTTTTTCCAGATCGTTTCGCCCTTAAGAGTGGTTTTTGCGATATATCCTTTATTGTCACAAAGATAGAGGTATTCCTGATTACCTTCTTTACGGATATCGATACCATGCCCTCCACCGTGGTATTCTTTGCCGAATGATCGAACGAAACGGCCTTTGCCATCGAATACGACAACGGCGTCCATTAACTCAACGGTTTTGGTACGGTGTTTAATATAGATGAGACCTTCGGCATCAACAGCCACACCATGGGTGTCTTCCCAATGAATGTGATCGGGGACTCGCATACAATCATGTTCGACCGCATATTGGCATTCGCCTGAACCAACTATCTTAGGTTTGCTATCGGATTTATCCGTTGCGTTTGCGAAAGCAGGGGCGGTGGATGCTACCAGCATTGTCGCCGTACTATTTCGTAAGAATTGTCGTCTATTGGATTTTTTCATGATGGCATTGTACCAGAATACAAGTGTAAATTTGTGGTTTCCCGTTTAGCTTAATTCGTGTAAATTTGTGGTTCAGATTTACGCATAATCAGTTTACCTAGCAGCGTTCAGGACGTTAGCTCGGGGTTCAATATAATTCATTTTCTAACGCAAGACCGTGGCCGTACTGATTCAAATTCGCAATGCCCATAAAAGTTACGGCGACCAAGTGTTGCTCGACAGCGCCGATGCGTCGATTGTAGAGAATTCAAAGATCGGGTTCGTTGGCAGAAACGGCGCTGGTAAGTCTACGCTGTTAAGAGTCATCCTTGGCGAAGAAGAATTGGATTTGGGTGAGGTGATTTTGCACCCCAAGTTACGCTTAGGATATTTACAACAACACGACACGTTTACACCGGAAGAATCAGCGCTTGAATTTTTGATGCGAGATAGTGGGCAGACTGATTGGAAATGTGGGGAGGTTGCCGGTAAGTTTGAGTTAAAGGATGACTATCTTAACGGTCCGATATCAGCCCTGTCGGGCGGATGGCAAACTCGCGTCAAATTATCAGCGTTGCTATTACACGAGCCAAATTTATTGCTGCTAGATGAGCCGACGAACTTTTTAGACTTACGAACCCAGATCTTATTAGAGAACTTTTTGCGATCTTTTCGGGGTGGGGTGCTAATGGTTTCTCATGACCGCGGGTTTTTGCAGCAAACGTGTGATGAAACGTTGGATCTCTCCCGCGGGAAACTAACGCAGTTCACCGGTAAGATCGATAAATTCCTAGAGTTTCAAGAGGAGCGAAAAGAGCATGATTTAAGAGTCAATGCGACCGTGATTGCTAAACAGAAACAGTTGGAGAAATTCATCGCGAAGAATCGAGCTGGCGCGAATACGGCGAGTCAGGCCCGTAGTAAACAGAAACAGTTGGATCGCCTGGAGGTGACTGAAGTTGCGGGGGCGGAGGCAACAGCTCGCATCCGCGCGCCTTTGGTGGATCGGCGGCAAGGCACTGTGTTGCGATGTGAGAATTTATCCATCGGATATGGGGATAGCGGTGAGCATGTGATTGCCAGCAGTATTAATTTGGATATTGATCATGGTGAGCGAGTGGCAATTGTAGGCGATAATGGCGAGGGGAAAACGACGTTATTGCGCAGCCTAGTCGGGTCATTAAAACCGTTGGGCGGTGATGTGAACTGGGGTCACGCGAGTGTCATTGGAACCTATGCACAACATGTGTATACGACTTTGCCTGAACAACGAACGGTCTACGAGCATTTGGAATACGAGGCGATTGGTGGAACAACGCGTCAACAGATATTGGCGACTGCGGGTGCGTTATTATTTCGTGATTCGCACGTAAACAAGAAGATCAAGGTTCTCAGTGGTGGTGAGCGGGCGCGATTATGTATGGCGGCGTTGTTGTTGGGTGATTACAACATTTTGGTATTGGATGAACCGGGCAACCATTTGGATGTTGAGACGGTCGAGTCGCTAGCGCAGGCGCTACTGAAGTATCAGGGCACCGTGGTATTTACGAGTCACGAGCGACATTTTTTAAAGCGAGTGGCCACGAATATTGTAGAAGTGCAGGGTGGTACAGCGAAAAGTTTTCTAGGGGACTACGACTCGTACATGTATTCGTTGAACCAGCAGGAATCCGCATCCGTGTCGCCCCAGGGTAAAAAGTCCGTGAGCGAAGAGAGCAAGGGCGACCAACACCGGCGTCAGAAGAAATTACGACGAAAGATTCAGAACATCGAGAAGAAGATCCAGGCATTGGATAAAGAGAAGGGCGAGTTGAATAAATTGTTGGTGGAAACGACTGACGCGGATGAGGCATTGAAGGTGCACACTAAGTTTGCGGAGGTGTCGGATTCCCTCGCGCATGCGGAAGACATCTGGTTAGAATTGACCGAGGCTTTGTAAGACGTTTGGTAACATTCAAACAGGGGCGGTGGTTGTCATGGATTTAATCACTTTTGCAGTCGTCGTTGCGTTGTTGGAGTTCGTGGTTGGTCTTTCACTGTTGATCTCGCCCGTACGCGGGATGGAGGTGGTGCGTGAGGTTTTGGACAATTCGTCGTTATGGTCGGTGATCATGTTCGGTTTTTTGATTGTCTCGGTGACCGCGGTTGTACAAGACGGTGAGTTCACGTGGGAATTGCGTGGGGTGATCACCTGGCTTGCGATAGTAACTAGCGTCAAGGCATTGTTATATATATGGTTTCCTGACCAGATGCAGACGATGCAAGGTTGGTTTTTGCGACGTGATAAACCGTTGTGGACGCGGTGCATAGCGGTATTGATGTTATTGTTTTGCGCATTCTTGGGTTGGTCCGCATACGCAATGCTACAACTCTAGAATTTTGTGTTGTTGATGGTCAAAAAGGGGTTGCAGCACCGTTGCCCGATTGGTCGATATCGATACAATACATGTATTATTGGTTAATATTTTTTGTACAGGCGAATAGCTTGCGGTACCGAAGGATATTACACAGGGCGATTAGCTCAGTTGGCTAGAGCGCTTCGTTTACACCGAAGATGTCGGGGGTTCGAGTCCCTCATCGCCCACTTAGGCATTTCTTGTGACGGATCATGGTGGTCCGTGACGGGAAATGCCTTGTTTTCTAGGGTTTGTGTTTTTGCTGATGGAGCATGAATAGGCATGAACGACGCTGCTGTCACCGCGGGTGACACCGCTTTTGACTCTGGCGCAATTCCACAACCTGCTAAA
>JABHUV010000382.1 GCA_018658605.1 Planctomycetaceae bacterium
TCACACAACGGTTATGTTTGGTTGTGGTATGGCAACCGGACCACACTCGACTAAGAATCTGCCACTGGTAGTCGCCGGCGGCAGCTTTAAACACGGCGAACATAAAGTGTATCCGGATCCAGAATCAGCTCATCGCGTTCCGGCGGCCAACCTGCTTTTGTCCATTCTGCAAAATCACGGGTTAGAAATTGAGCGGTTTGGAACCAGTTCCGGCACACTCACCGACTTTGAGTGGAGACCATCCTAATGTGCCATGCTCGCAATCTGCTGGTTCCTGCATTCGTGCTCGCTTGGCTCTTTGCGTTTACCGGCGTAACCATCGGCGCATCACCGTTGGAACAGGTGCGCCCTTTCCTGGCCAGGTACTGCACGGAGTGTCATGGCGCCGAAGTACAGGAAAATAGCAAGCGATTTGACAACCTGCAGGATGATCTTACAAATATTGAAACTCTACAGCTATGGCAGGGCATCGTTGATCAGCTCAATCTCGGCGACATGCCTCCGAAAGATTCGTTACAGCCCAACGACGTAGAAATCACGAAAGTGATCAAGTTACTAACGCCACGCTTGCAGAATGCCTACGCGGAACTTAAAAGTACGGGAGGGCAAACTGTTGCCCGCCGCTTAAACCGATTTGAACTGCGAAACACGGTCCGTGACCTTCTCTATATTCAGGACCCCGAACTTCGAATCGGAAACAAACCACGACTCGTCGATAACAACGGTAATGGGCGCGTTGAAAACACCAGCACCGATCCATTTCGTTCATTCCCGGGTGACGAGGTGGAAGAAGGCTTCGACAATATTGGTCATCGACTGGTGATGTCAGACTTTCTGCTGCGACTGACGCTGGATGCGGCAGAAGAGAGTCTCGCATTAGCAACCTTCCCGAGAGCCCACCCTGATATCCCCATCCGGCAATACAAGGGATTGCTCCTCAAAACCCACCGCAAGGATCTCCCCCGTTTAGCCAGCGAGATCCATCCCGATGTCGACACCATTTTCTTTCGTGAAATGGTCACACCGGATGACCTTCGGGGCGGAGTCCGTTCATCTTCCCGCTACCGACTTACGATTGAATTGTCGGCCCACAACCAACAGCATCCCTGGGGTGAAATCCTTCGAACCGACCAATCACGACCGATGATGGTCAATGTTCGGCTTTTTAAACGAGGCACCCGCAACGACCATATCCCACTCAAAATGATCGAGCTTGCCGGAGACGGTCAACGCCAAACCGTTACCGTGGAAACATGGATCGATAAGGAATGGATGCCACAGATCATATGGGAGAACGCCCCGTCAGATCGCGAAGCACGGGCAGATTTGTTGGCCAAGACCTATCTACCGAACGTTTACCGTGATCCACCGGATAAAAACGTAATCACGGATAAGCAGAAGTTTGATCAGGCACAAAAGGCATGGCAACAGGATATGCACCACGGGGTAATTCGCAATTATTTGGGACCGATGATTCAAGTCCACTCCGTTAAGCTTGTCCCACTTCTCAATCAGTGGCCACCTCAAAGTCACACTTCGCTATATGGAACAGAATCCTTTGATGATGCGGAAGTACAACAACTCTTACTGCGATTTGCTCAGCGAGCCTTTCGACGTCCCGTGGAATCCGCAGAAATCCAGCCCTATCTCGACTTAGTACTGTCCAGGATACATACCGAACCTATGGTCTCAGAAGGAGGTATTCGTCAACTTACCTATAAGGTTTATGAAGGAAAATGGTCAAAACTACCCGTGTTTGACGAACTTGAGGCTGCCAAAGAAGGCCCCTTAGCTGAGGGTTTTGTAGATCTCCGTGTCGCCACAAAAAAAGAACACTTTGGAGTCATTTTTGAGGGTTGGTTGGATACAAAAACGGATGCGGAATACGAGTTTAAACTAGCCTCGGATGATGGGGCCAGAATCATGATCGATGGCCGGCGCGTAATCGATCATGATGGATTGCATGGTGCTTCCACCAAAACCGGCAAAACCATACTCAAAGCAGGCCCGCGAAAGATTCGGATTGAATATTTCGCCTATGGTCAGCCAAATAGCTTACGCGCGTTCTGGAGCGGGCCGGGATTCACTGATCTACCTTTGGCTGTCGGTCCCACGAGCAATTCACCTGTCACCACCGACGAGAAGACACTGGCTGGCATCAAGGCAATGCAACTAGGTTACACGGCCATCTTATGCTCACCCGATTTTCTCTATTTAAGGGAAGATAACGAAAAGCTGGATAACTATGAGATCGCATGCCGATTGAGCTATTTTCTCTGGTCATCCATGCCGGATGACGAATTAATGAGACTGGCGTCGGCAGGAAAACTGCGAAACCCCAAAGTCCTGCAGACTCAGGTGGATCGCATGCTCGCGGACTCCCGCTCAGCGGCATTCGTACACCATTTCACGGAACGCTGGTTGCGACTTGATAGAATTTCTGAGAGTCCACCGGAGCTCAATGGTCCATTTCGCATTTATTGGGACCGCCGGATGGAACCACAAGTCATTGCACAAACGAACCAATATTTCGGCGACTTGTTACACCGCAACGGCCCGATTCGACAGCTAATTGAATCAGACTACACGTTTATGAACGAGCAAATTGCGTTGGTTTTCTACAATCGCAGTGATATTAAAGGTGACCATCTAAGGAAGGTTGCCACTGAGGATGCCCGACGAGGTGGGGTGCTTACCATGCCCAGCGTGATGACATCCACGGCCAATGGAGTAGATACGTCACCCGTTGTTCGGGGAGTTTGGTTGCTGGAAAATATACTCGGCACACCACCCCCACCGCCTCCACCGGACGTCGAACCACTCTCACCGGATCTCACATCTGCCAAATCCATTGGAGAGCAGTTAGCCATTCATCGCGATCAGCAGGCATGCAACCACTGTCACCGCAAAATCGATCCTCTTGGATTTGCTTTCGAAAATTTTGACCCTATCGGACGATGGCGGGATAAATATCCGGGGGCCCGCGACAATATTGATACTTTCACAACAACATCAAAGGGGCACGAAGTGGCGGATATTGTGGCACTGAAAAAAATGTTAGTTCAGCATGAACAACAGGTCGCTCGTGGTTTGACGAAAAAAATGCTGACCTATTCCAGCGGGCGGATTTTAGAACCCACCGATCGAGGTGACGTTGATGAAATTGTCCTTAAGCTGCAAGCCAATGGTAACCGCATTCGAGACCTGATCAAACTGGTTGTTCAAAGTCACGTATTTCTTACAAAATAGAATGCATCGACCGTCACTTTATTCGGTAACTTTGATTCGAATCCGCCGATATTCCATTTGTCCACGATCGCCTTCAAGGCCAATGGGGCCTGTGGCCGGCACCGACATATTATCCGTCAATAATTCGCCGTTACAGGTGGCATGTGCCACACCGCCAGTCACTGTAACCACAAGTTCGTTCCACAGCTGAGGTTTGTAGTTTTTCAGATCCTTGTAGGGACCAGCCAACACGTAGTCTCGGCATTGAAGTTGAGGTTTACGAATAAAAACACCGCTATCCGCATTAGGGGTGGCTCGAAACTCAAGCTTCAGTACAAAATCACTCGGAAATTCTGTGGTTGTCCACAATTGTTGAATGCGTCGACCCTCAGCAGGTGTAGTGACAACCAACCGACCATTGACTGCCTGATAACGTCGATCACTGCTTTGTGTTTTACCTTTGAAGTCTTCGGCTTGCTTGATTTGAACAAACACCGGCGCACCTGGCCGAGGATTTTTGGGAGGGTTACGGGGAGGAGTCGGACGAAATCCCCATCCTGTCAAATCTTGACCATTAAAAAGGCTCTGAAACCCTTCTTCCAGTTCAAACTCATCCGGCTCGGTTTCCATAAAACCAAGCGTGGCCAAGATAGGATTCAGTGCACTAGCCCATTTCGAATAGCCAGCCGGATTGAGATGGAGCAAATCTGGAAAATAGAGTGGCAACGCATTGCCGCTTCCATCGTCAAAAAGTGTAAAGGTATCAACGACGGTGATTTGTGAATCATTGCGGACAACATTTTCGTAGAGCTGATTTACTTTCTGAATTTTCTCAGTCGGTCGCTTCTTAACTGCAGAGCTAGGAAACATGCGGCACAAAACAATCGGCATCGCGGGATTATGTTGCCGTAGTGCTTTGATGATCTTCGTAAAGTTACGCGCAATAAGTTCTGGCTCGAGCCCAATTTCAATATCATTAGTACCCATCAAAATGACAATAGCTTTTGGATTTAGTGCTAGAACATCCTGTTCAAGTCGAATGAGCATCCCGCGAGTTGTATCGCCACCAATGCCACGATTCGCCAGTTTGACGCCATCAAAATGTCCTCGAAATATTGGTCCCCAACCCTGCGTGATTGAGTCACCCAAAAATACAACAGCTCCCTGATCCTGTTTAATTTGCGTAGACCATTGTGTGCGGAGTCGGGCCCATGTATTTACATAGCCTGCATATCGGCGCAGGGCGCCTTCTCCTAGAAGGTCTTTTTCCGCGGCCACCGAAGGTAAGGCGTATTTGCTGTCCTGAGCATCTAGTGCAAGAGCGGAAGACACGAAAATGGACAGTAACAGAACAAAACGGGGCATTACATACATTGCGGATATCCTTAAAGTGTTAAAATCAATTCCACAGTTTAATTGGTTAACGCCGCCCAAATCAATCGCCGCTGATCGGATTTTTTTATGCCACGCCTGCTATCTCTTCAACTCACACTATTAATATTGTTACTTAATTTTGTTTTGCCGGTATGCGGTGACGACTTACTGCAGACTGCCAATAACCTACTGTTGTATCAGCGGAACACTGGAGGTTGGCCTAAAAATTACGATAGAGACGCCAAGTTATCCGAGGCGGAACGCACACAGTTGAAACTGGATAAAGTACAAACCGACTCGACAATCGACAATGGTGCCACACACCGTGAAATCCGGATTCTAGCAAAAGCCTACCACCGTTTAGGGAATCAATCATTTCGAGATGCTGCTGTTGCCGGTGTGAAATACCTACTAGAGGCACAATACGATAACGGGGGGTGGCCTCAACACTATCCTCAGCCCAGCAGTTACCACCAACACATTACATATAACGACAATGCCATGATCGGTGTGATGAATTTGTTTCATGACATTGTGCAGGGTTCTGGCGATCTTGAATTTGTATCGGGCGATATCCGCCGGCAATGTGAGCGAGCATTGCAACGTGGCCTACAATGTATCCTCAAAACACAAATTCAAGTTGATGGCAGATTAACGGCATGGTGTGCTCAACATGACGCCAAGACACTCGCCCCGTCGAAGGCTCGATCCTATGAACTCCCATCCATCAGTGGCAACGAATCGGTCGGTATCGTCCGCTACCTGATGAAGATCGAGGATCCCGACAATGATGTCGTGGCGGCAATTGAAGGGGCGATCTCTTGGTTTGAAAGTGCCCAGCTAAAAGGGCTGCGACAGATTAAGGTTAAAGCTCCCGCGGCACCCAATGGAATGGACATCAAAGTAATTCCAGACCCATCTGCCCCTCCCTTATGGGCTCGCTTCTATGATCTTCAAACCCAGCAACCTTTTTTTTGCAGCCGCGACGGCATCCCCAAAAAAACCATCGCGGAAATTTCTCATGAACGACGCAATGGCTATTCATGGTTGGGTACCTATGCTGCAGAACTGTTGCAAAAACACTATCCCCAGTGGAAAAAGAACCGCCGTTAATCAGACTAGACACGACGACATCGCCAGTAACCACCACGCTAGATTCTTTAACAGAAACCAATCTGAGAAACTTATTATCTAAGTGTGATTTTTGGGGTGCGTAGTGAGCGTCGAATATGTCGTTTCTGCAGCATCAGCATTGCGATGGCGGGCATTATAAAAGCTCCATGCTGCAGCAGGCCGAGAGAGGCTTACCGGCTAAAAAAGAAAAGTACACCCGGAGGGATTCGAACCCCCAACCCTCGGTTCCGAAGACCGATGCTCTATCCAGTTGAGCTACGGATGCAGATTATTTAACAATATCACGGGCACCACGTGTGTCAATGACCCGCAAGCCCTTGTTACAAGTGCTTTATAATACCGGCACTAACTAGCGACTCGCCGGGGCACGTAGTCATGCTCCCGCTTACGAATCACTTCAGCTTTGATAATCGTATCAGGGTTCAACTTCGCATCTGGATTATCCGGATTAACCCGAGCAATCTTTCGCATGATTCCCAACCCCTTAGTGACTCGACCAAACACAGTGTGCTTTGCATTCAAATTCCCCGTTGGACGGAAGGTAATAAAAAACTGAGAGCCACCGGTATTGGGCCCGGCGTGAGCCATCCCTAATGTGCCCGTGAAAAAACGTCGGAAGTCATTACGCGTCAGGCATTCACAGTAAATGTTGTATCCAGGCCCACCCGTTCCATCACCTTTGGGGCATCCCGTTTGCGCCATGAAATTCTGTAACACTCGATGAAACGACAAGCCGTCGTAATACCCTTGCTCAATTAAGTTGATGAAATTTCCTACGGTCTCTGGGGCTTCATTTTCAAACAACTCCAACTCAATTACTCCGGCCGATGTCGTTAATCGCACTCGCGGTAAGTCATCTGCCTTGGCTTCAGCAGCTCGAATGACCTGTTCCTGTTCCCAATATTTGATGTAACCATTTTTGATCTCGCCATAATAATTATTGCCCATCTGCGACAACACACCAAGCTGTTCTGCTTTTTTGAAATACTGTTGGGCATCTTCAAAATTGTGCCTCGCAAAGCTCGAAATGCCAGCAATGTCATACAACTTGCGTTCTTCCGCACTACTACGCAACATGGACACACTAATATGTTCAGCGACTTCATAGTCATCCGAAAGTAGCGCTTTACTCGCGAGTTCCACTAACAAGCGTGTTAGTTCACGGTCGGTGTTCGGTGATTCGGCATAAGCGGTAACTGCGGCATTACGCAACTCCGGCA
The DNA here is from genome assembly GCA_018658605.1 of Planctomycetaceae bacterium. Next base: position 6,957 of record JABHUV010000382.1, read on the forward strand.
ATAGTGTGCCTGCTTTAGCGGTAGTCTCCGCCCAACTCTTGCGAATGGCGGGTATTTCCGAAGGCTTGGCCAAGTCAAAGTCACTACGCAACTTCTGTAGATCCTTGAGCATTTGCTTCCATTCACCCAATTTTGCAATGTACATCTTGCGACCAGGACCAGCACTCGAGGTAGCTTGGGGAACTTGGGCATTCACCATTAATTCAAACGGCGACGAAAACATCAATAAAAAACAGACTGTGGAAATCAATAAGCGATAAAACACGTCAATTACCTTCTATATAAAACTGTCAACATAATAACTTTATGTACCAAATGTACTGCCCTAGGCGGGCAATACTTTATACCTGCATACAAAAAGAGTACCACACAAACGGGGCTAATTCATTAGTTTCCGGTATTGAGCCGAAAGAACTAATGCCACTTTAAACCGCTATATTTCATACGCGCCGTAATATCCTACGTCTCAAGTTCTTAAAAAGGTCACTTTCACCACCTAACATCACACGCTACGCTAATTCTATGAATCGTAAACGCTCAAACTCGCCTCGACGACAGAAACACCATACCAATTCACCGGTAGACACCGACGCCACCAAACTGCGGATCATCGGTGGTGATCTACGTGGTCGTCCCGTGCAATACAGCGGGGAACAACATACCCGTCCGATGAAAAATCGAGTACGTGAAGCGATGTTCAATCTAGTCGGCCCCCTCGTCAAAGGCACATTCACGTTGGATCTGTTCGCCGGCACAGGCGCTGTCGCCCTCGAGTCCATTAGCCGTGGCTCAGTCGGCGCACTCTGTATCGAAAAACATTTTCCTACAGTTCGTTTGATCAACGACAACATTTGCAACTTAGGGGTAGACAGCATTGCCACCGTCACTGGCGGAGATGCCTTTCACTGGGTAGAACATCGCATGCTCGAGGAATTCTCACCTCCAGAAAACATTTGCTGGTCTATCTTTCTCTGCCCACCCTATGCATTCTTCGTCGACCGCAAACAAGAAATGCTCGATATGATCCAAACCATTTTCAACCGTGCCCCCGAGGGCAGTCACATTATTGTGGAATGTGACGAACATTTCGACACACAAGAATTGCCCGATCCAGGATTGTGGGATGTCCGCAGCTATCCACCAGCTGTGATTGCCCTGAGACGAGGAATAACTCTAGCGACAACCATAGATAATCAATCCGGTGACTAAATCGACCACTGCCAAGTGCAAAACAGGCGTTATAATAGTGCCATGACATCCAGTTCTTTACACTCATCACACGACCGTTCTTTTGCGAACAATCGCTTCGTGTACCCTGTCCTGAGCCGACGTAGCGGAGGCATGTCGATCGGTGTAAACCTTAATCCAGATAAAATCTGTAACTTCGATTGTATCTATTGCCAAGTAAACCGGACCGCTGTCAGTGAAACTCGATTCGTCGAAATACAACATCTACTCGATGAGTTGCAAAACATGCTCGACCTCGTCCTCTCCGGTGAAATTTATACCACCGAATTTTTCTCCACTGTGCCCAACCACCTCAGACGACTCAACGACATTGCCTTTTCAGGTGATGGAGAACCAACAACCTATAAAAATTTTGATGACATCATTGATCAATGTGCTCAACTCAAACAAAATATCAGCCAACAATACATCGGCTCAAATTCACAGCAACCAACTGACCTCATCAAAATGGTGCTCATTACCAACGCCAGTATGTTTCATCGAGAACATGTTAAGCGGGGGCTAAAGATCTTAGACCAAAATCAAGGCGAGATTTGGGCCAAATTAGATGCTGGTACCGACGACTATTACCAGCTCATTGAGCGAACAGCGATTCCGTTTCAACAAGTGCTCGATAACCTCCTAAGTACAGCTCGCATCAGGCCAATTGTGATTCAATCACTGTTTATGCAAGTTAATAGCACGCCTCCGAATGACCAAGAGATACAAGCTTATTGTCAACGACTCAACGATATCACCGACAACGGAGGATCTCTAGCAAGCGTGCAGATCTACACCATTGCGAGACAACCGGCAGAGAGTTATGTGACACCATTGGCAGACGAATATGTCGATGCTATTGTAAAACAAGTCACCACTCAAACCGGACTTCGCGTCGAAGGA
>JABHUV010000384.1 GCA_018658605.1 Planctomycetaceae bacterium
AAAATCGATAAATGTGTTATGGTTACCATCTAGGTCGCTTGCAGACAATTCCCCACGGCGGTCTTGCCAGTTGATATAGGGTGTGACGCATTGCAGATTTTGGTCGACTAATACGACGCCATGTTGTTGCCCAGTGATTCCCATGCCAGAGACTTCAGAGCCGCGGGCGCCAAGTTTTTGAGCGACTTCACGTAGACAGTCGGCAGCACGCTGCAAGATCAATGTTGCATCCCATTCACTACGACCTTGGGGGTCAGTCGAGGGCTTAATAATTTGTGTATTGTTGGCGACGCTGTGACAAGCAATTGTTTGCCCGCTATTGGCATCGATTGCCAAGGCGGTAATGGTGGTTGTGCCAATGTCTAAACCGAGTACTACAGACATGATTGATTTGCTTACACCGCAAAAGAGCTATTTGTTATAGGCGTGGTTGTTCGCTATTATAGGGGATAGCGGTAAGCGAAATGCATAGCCTTATGTCGATTTACTGCTCATCCCGAGACCCCTATCAGAGCATTCCCTAATGCGCATTTTTCAAAAACTCGTTCTGACTGTCGTATTTGGCGCAGCGGTTTGTATTAGTGTTGTTTGTGCAGCCGACGATGCAGACCTTACCTTTGAAGGTGATATTCGGCCGCTGTTTCGCACATATTGTTTTGATTGTCATGGGGCGACTGAGAAACTATCGGGTGAGCTGGATTTACGGCTCGTACATTTTATGGAGAAGGGCGGCGATTCAGGCCCAGCGATAGTTAAAGGGGATGCGGCGGGGAGTTATTTGCTGCAACGTGTAAAAGAAGGTGAGATGCCGCCCGGTAATCATCGCGTGCCCGAAGATAAGATTGCTATCTTACAGCAGTGGATACAAGAGGGCGCAAAAACAGTACGCCCAGAACCCGCATCAATTGGACCAGGCTTGGGTGTCAGCGATGAAGAACGAGCGTATTGGGCCTTTCAAACAATTGTCCGTCCTGCCGTGCCAACGATAAATAATCCAGATCGCGTTCGCACGCCAATTGACGCACTGTTACTAACAGCGATGCAACAACATGATTTGCGTTTTGCAGCGGACGCTGATCGTCAAACATTAATCAGGCGGGCAACGTTAGATTTAACAGGTTTGCCTCCTACGCCCAAACAGATTCAACAGTTCTTAGATGATAAAGATAGTGATGCCTGGGAAAAAGCAATCGATCGTCTGCTGGCGTCAGAGCATTATGGAGAACGGTGGGGACGACATTGGCTGGATATCGCAGGCTATGCTGATTCGGAGGGATACTCCAACAGTGACCAAGCACGCACATGGGCATTTCAATATCGGGATTGGGTAATCAACGCTTTTAACAATGACATGGCGATTGACCAATTTATCGTTTGGCAGTTGGCCGGCGATGAACTGGTTACCCCGCCCTATTCGAATATGACTAATGACGAAATCGCACGCCTAACAGCAACCGGTTTTCTGCGAATGGTCGCAGATGGTACCGGACAAGAGAATAAAGACGTTGTTCGCAATCAAGTTGTTACCGACACGATCAAAATGGTGTCGACTTCTCTATTGGGCTTGTCGGTCGGTTGTGCCCAGTGTCATGACCATCGTTATGACCCAATTTCCCAAGAGGATTACTATCGCATTCGCGCTGTGTTTGAACCTGCCTTGGATCCGAAGCAGTGGCACGTGCCCAGTGGACGCGCCATATCGTTGTATACCGATGAGGATCATGCTAAAGCTGCCGAAATTGAAAAGCAGGCGGCCGTGAAAGTAAAAAAACGTAGTGAGAAGCAAAGCGAGTTTATGGCGGAAGTGTTAAAGCTGGAACTGGACAAAGTTGAAGAATCAAAGCGTGCTCTTTTAAAGGAAGCCCATGGTTTAGCTGCTGATAAACGCACTGCAGAGCATAAGAAAGCGTTAGCCGATAATCCAAATATTGCTAAGTTAAGTCCGGGGGTATTGTACCAATACAATCAAGACCACGCCGACAAGCTCAAGGAAATGGACGCTGACATCGCGAAGATTCGAGCGGCAAAGCCGGAGCACAAATATGTTCGAGCCATCACAGAAAAACAACAAAGAATAAATCCGACATTGTTGTTTTATCGCGGCGATTATCGCCAACCGCAACACGAAGTTAAGCCGGGCGGCTTGACGGTAGCGGCCGCACCAGACAGCCCGTTGGAGATTGCGGATAACGATCCGAGCTTGCCCTCGTCGGGACGGCGGTTAGCCTATGCACGGTACTTAACGAGTGGCCGGCATCCATTGGTTGCGCGTGTCCTTGTCAATCGATTTTGGATGTTACATTTTGGCAAAGGCTTGGTCTCGACGACAGGCGAATTTGGGAAACTAGGTACGACCCCAAGTAACCCCGAACTGTTAGATTGGTTGGCAGATGAATTTATGTCCAAGGGTTGGAGCCTCAAGCACCTGCACCGTAAGATCATGACGTCAACCGTCTATCGTCAACAAGCTCGGCGTACGCCGAAGGCCGATGGCGTGGATAGCTCCAACCAATTGTATTCCCATTTTCCTGTTCATCGCCTAGAAGCCGAGACGATTCGCGACTCAATTCTTGCTGTCAGTGGTCGGCTAGATAAAACACAATTTGGTCGTGCGGTGGATGTTAGCGCGGACACCGCGGGTCAGATCGTAATTACCGGGGAATCGCAACGGCGTAGTATCTATGTGCAGGTACGACGCACACAACCAGTCGCTATCCTGAAGTCCTTCGACGCACCGGATATGGAAGTCAACTGTACTGATCGCTCACACTCGACAGTCGCAACTCAATCTTTGATGCTGATGAATAGTGAATTCATCTTAGGATTTTCAAAAGCGTTCGCCGAACGATTGAACAAAGAAGCCGCTCAGCAAATACCGTTGGAAGAGGTGGCCGCCGTTACGTTTCGAACTGAGGAAAACGATCTTGTCAATTTGAATCCCTGGCGGTACGGATACGGGGGGATTGATGAGGCCCAGGGCGATCAAATCGCAAAGGTTGCCTTTACAAACTTCCCCTATTTTGGAAAAGGGCGGTGGAGCGGTAGTGAAATGCTGCCGGACAAAGTTACGTCGTTTTCCTTTATAACCGCCGCCGGGGGTCATGCAGCTTTGCCCAAGCTCCATCCGATACGTCGCTGGGTATCGCCTGTTCAAGGACAACTACAAATTAAAGGGACGTTGAGCCACGGAACTGATAATGGAGACGGGATCCGCTTATCCATGCTTAGCAGTCGTCGTGGACTTCTAGGTAGATGGGTCGCTTATAATTCATCACAGGCGTATGAACTGACGGTGGAAGTGGAAGTTGGGGATATTATTGACGCAGTCGTTGATGCACAAGCATCACATACCTCCGATAGTTTTTCCAATCGATATGAGATTTCGATTGTCGGTCAAGACGAAGACAATCGTTCATGGGAATCGACAACGGATTTTCAAGGACCCTCGGAGCCAAATGTATATGAACAAAAGGCCACGGTTAGCCAACAGGTGGCTTATGGATGGCTGTTAGCCTATGGACGCCGGGCGACCGAGGAGGAATTACAGGTGTCGATCGATTTTATTCGCGAACAATTAAGTTTATTACGCATGCAAGGTCATAAGACTCCCCTAGCCCAGGCAATGACAAATTATTGTCAGGCCTTATTGGGATCCAATCAGTTTTTATATATCGAGTAAAAAATGTTGTCCTCCGAAAAAAACGTGGAAGTAAATCGGCGTCATTTTCTGTCGGAAAATGCGATGGGCGTGGGCATGGTAGCGCTGGCAACGTTGCTAGGCGAAGAGAATTTGCTGGCCGTACCCAAGAATGTACAACAGGTGCCTGTCACTTTTGATATGCGGCCCCGCAAGCCGCATGGGCTTCCAACAGCCAAAGCGATGATTTCGTTGTTTCAGCATGGCGGTCCCGCCCATATGGACCTCATGGATCCTAAACCGGAATTGACGCGGTTGGATGGGAAAACTTATGACGGCGATGTTGGCTTCAGCTTTATTAAACGCGCGACAAAGACGCTGAAGGGTTCCAGTTTTAAATTCAGTAAACAGGGTGAATGCGGCACAGAGATTTCCGAGTTGTTGCCGGGTTTGGGTTCTATCGTGGATGATGTTTGTGTGATTCGCTCAATGCACACGGGTCATAATGGCCATGAGGTTTCAATCCGCTACATGAATGCTGGAATTGCTGGCGTTACCGGGCGACCATCGCTGGGCAGTTGGATCACCTATGGATTGGGCTCGGTCTCACAGGACTTACCCGCTTATATGGTACTTACCGATCCGGCGGGCACGCCGGTGGATGGCACACATAATTGGTCCAATGGCTGGATGCCATCTTTATTTCAGGGAACGGTTTTGCGACCTAAAGAACCGCGAATCCTTAATCTGGCGGCGCCGGCACATTTACGAGGAACCGTCCAAGCTTCCAATCTCTCGTTTCTCAATAGAATTAATCGGCGGCATTTGGACAAACATCCCGGTGAACATGATTTGGAGGCGAGGATTGCCAGTTATGAACTGGCGGCGCGGATGCAGGATTCGGCCCGCGAAGCTCTCGATATTTCTCAGGAAACCAAAGCGACACAACAATTATATGGAATTGATCAAGAGGCCACGCGGGATTATGGTACGCGCTGTCTGATCGCTAGACGGATGGTGGAACGTGGCGTGCGGTTTGTGCAACTGTTTCATTCAGGTCAGCCATGGGATAACCATACGAATTTGATTAGTACACTCCCCAGTGCTTGTCGTAAGACGGATGTTCCCTCGTCAGGATTGGTTAAAGACCTTAAGCAGCGGGGGATGCTGGATGAGGTGCTTGTGCATTGGGGGGGTGAAATTGGAAGACTACCCGTCGTCGAAGGGGATCCGATGACGGGCGGCCGTGATCATAATGGCCAGGGCTTTAGTACGTGGCTTGCCGGAGGTGGAATTCAAGGTGGCATGACCTACGGAAACACAGATGATGTTGGGCATCGGGCTGTGGAAAATATAGTAACCCCCAATGACTATCAAGCCACGCTGTTGCATCTCTTTGGACTCAATCATCATGACCTCTATTATTTACATAACGGCCAGGAACAAAAACTAGTCGTGTCTGAAGCCCGAATTGTTAATGAAATAATTGCCTGATGAATTATCTGCAAATCCTGTGCGCCGCTTTACTGACACTTGCGACTAGCGTTGTCGCTGAGGAACTGCCTGATGTTTCTGATGATCATTATCACCTGCGGGGTTCGTTGACCAATAGTAAGTTTGTGTTTGAGTCTACTAAGCGGGGACATGTCGGCTTTATCGGCGGCAGCATTACCGAAATGAACGGCTATCGGCCGTTGATGAGCGCGTATTTGCAGCAGCAATTTCCTGCAACACAATTCACTTTTACCAATGCCGGCATTGCCTCAACATGTTCGATGACCGGCGCATACCGAATACAGCGGGACGTCCTGTCAAAAGGCCCGGTGGACCTGCTATTTATTGAATTTGCTGTAAATGATGATCAAGACGCGGGATTTGATTTTGCGCATGCCGTACGTGGTATGGAAGGGATGGTTGCTAATGTGCGCCGACATAATCCGCAGGCAGATATTATTGTGACGCATTTTGCCAATCCAGCGATGATGGACCGACTTCGTAAAGGTGAGATGCCAGTATCCATGGCGGCACATAATGCGGTTTGCAAACATCATCGCATTTCTACGAATGATCTTTGTAGTGAAATTACCCAGTTAATTGATACAAAAAAAACAACTTGGGCGTTGTATGGCGGAGTACATCCGAAACCTTACGGGAATGCGATTTGTCAATCGATGCTGGTCAAACTACTGCAGCAGGGGTGGAAAAATCCAGTGACTAGTGTCACGCCCCATTTTCAGGCGGTGTCTTTGTTCGACGCTAAGAGCTATGTGGACGGACATTTTGTCAGTCCTCAAAAAGCTCAGCGGGGAACGGATTGGCAGTTTTCGGAACCAGCATGGAAAGAGATCAAAGGAAGTTTTCGCCAACGATTTGGCGGCGCACCGCTGCTTCACAGTCAAATACTAGGGAGCGAATTTAGTATTACATTTCAGGGTACGTTTATGGGAGCGTTTGTTCTAGCAGGCCCTGATGCTGGGGCGGTGGAAGTACGAGTGGATGGTGGTTCATGGCGAACGGTTAATCTTTACCACCGTCATAGCCGCGGCCTCCATTACCCACGAACTGTTGTGTTTGCCGAAGACCTGAAGGCGGGCTCGCATGTTTTGACAGTCCGAATTAGCAAGGCCACCGATGCGCAAAGCCAGGGGCGGGCAATACGGATTATGGAATTTGCTGTCAATGGTCCTCAAACAAAAGACTAAGGGATGAGAGTCACCGCAATTGTTCCATTGGCACCCGTGGTCGCTTTGATATTTTTAAATGATTGAGTCCAGCCTTTGTCCGGCTCACTGACAATGATAGTATATGTTCCCTCAGCAAAGACTTTAGGACTGAATTGTCGACCGTTGATGCGAATTGTGTAAACAACGTTGGTTGTTTTGTCATTAGCGACTTGGATGACCGGGTTATCGATATCCGTTTCAATTGTCGGTAAGAACGCGACAGCTTTACGTAGATAATTATCGGTCTGGCTAATTGTCTTAGGCCATCCAGGATAGGGCCGCGCTGCAGGATCAGTTGGGTCAGCGAATCGTGGCCAACACTCCATTTTTATTGTCCGTTTGCTTTTATCCATGATGACGATTCCGTATCCAGGCATGCCGTTATGCAGCGCCTTGGGTTCGCGACCCATGTCCGGTCCCGGGTTAGTTGCCGCATACACAGTTACTCGATTGCCAAAGCCATCGAAATGCTCGCCTTGCCACGTCGGTGCACTAACGGGGCGATTTGCTCCAGCAACTTTGGGTTGCCACATACGCGGATAAAAATTTGCGATAGAGGGCACACAAAAAGACCAAATGGAATTGTTATGTTCTTCCACTCCGTGATGTACGATGGTGGCTAAATGTTGATCTCCCGCTAGGTGGAATGCGAATCCTTTTCGTAAAGCACTAATTGCCTTATTGCGGCCCGTTTGTGGCCAACCATTGGAATCTAGATCGGCGATCAAATACTGCAAACCCCCACCATGATGTGTAGCCATATTAGCGAAGATCGTCTGAGACAGCGCCATTTTCATATCGGCTCCCTTCCAGTCGCCGGTCCAGTCCTCCAGAAATGTAAGCTGTCGATCGCCCAATAGTTTTAAGCCGGGAACGTCAGCTTTCAAGACATCAAACTCGGGATTGTTAATATGGTCGGGTCGAGCCGTACCGGTTGGAGGCAGGCGACCGGCACAACCAGATTTGAACTTGCGATCTTCAAGGATAGCAAAGCTAATGCGACCATAGGTCATGCTGGTATAGTAAACGCCAATGCCCTGATCGATTTTGGTAGGGTCGTAAGCATCAGGTAAATGACTAGTTTGAGTGCGGTCGACCATCTTCACAAACTCGGCTGGGTGCACATAGCCACCAAAGTGATCTCGGACTGCCTTGCGTCCACCTTCACCCCACACATTGCCTTGAAAGACATCGTGGTCATCAGGGATCGTCACGGTGGGAATGTCACGAGTGAGGTCACGGTATGCCCAAGACCAGAGATACCATTTGTAGAGATAATCTAACAGGATATTTTGAGTATCTGGAAAAGTTGGGCTGCGACCTTCGTACAGTTGATCCCCCGAGAAAAATAACACATCGGGCTTGTGTGCTGTGACGTGGTCGGAGACTTCTTGATGAGGGAACCACATGCCGTTTCGCCAGTCGAACGGTTGGCGTCCGATACCGTGCGAGACATTGTGGTTACCCGTAAAGCCAGCGACGACGATTTGTTGTTTATCGACCGGATCTCGACGGATTATGCCCGTGAACACCGTGGTTTGTAACTGACCACTGCGATCGTAGGTTTCATAAACCACTCGATAGGGTGTCGTTTTATTCGATTCCCATTTATCAATTGCAAACGGAGCGGTATACCCAGGAACAATGATCGTAGTTGTTGCAATACGAATCCATTGGTCATCTCGTTGGATTTCTAAATGCGCTTCTTGAACGTCGTCTGCACCGATTGGTGCCAATTGTGCTGTTAATTTTAATCGGTTACGACTTATTGTATGTTGAGCTCCGATTACGGGGCCTAAGCGTCGCTGTGAAAATGTAGATATTTTATTTCCCTGCAATTGCCAATCTTGAAACCAAAATCGACATCCAGGATGTGTATCGGAGGCTTGACCAGGGTGTGATACAAGTGCCACGTTTCCAATAAGACGAGCGGGCTCTGTTTTATAAGAGAGACTCTGCACAACGTCACCACTGGCAATATTGATTAAATCGAGTGTGAGTGTTGCCTGATTTTCCTCTGGACGAACGAACCCGTATAGTCGCAAACGGTGTCCGGCCAAGGTATCTACGACAGGGGGAATGGGTTTGACAACCGCCCCCTGTTGTCCCAAGGCGTAGAATTCAGCCATCACCGTGCTGGGGCGCTCCAAATGCGATGAAAGAGCGACGAGTTTCAAAAATCGGGCTTTGACGGTTTCGCAGGATACTTGCTGGAGTTCTCCGCCTTCAGGTAGCGAACCCGAGGCAACGGGTTCGCCCCAAGTTTCACCGTCAGCACTAATATAAAATGCGTATTTTAGGATACGTCCCGTGACATTGCTCTTTCGAGGCTGGTAGGCAAAGCCATTAATCACATTAGTTTGACCCATATCGATCGTAACATGATGAGGGTGTTTAGGCTTGGCTGTTTTCCATTGTGTGTGCCAGATTGTATTGTCATTCCCGTCGAGGATATTAGTGGCTGGTGATCCGGTTTCAATACTATCAACATCAATGATCTTCCACTTGTCGCGGTTTAATGTGCCGCTGGGGACGTCGGCGGCATACTGTAGGGATCCGAGCTGTTCGAAATCTTGGATGATCAGAGAGCCGTTGGGGCGTACACCTGCAAGTATCCCCGCTCCAGGACCACGGTACTGGTGGACGATTGCTGCTGCTCGGTAGTCCATGGAATCACCGCCCACACCAATTAAAAAGCCAGCTAATCCATGCGGGTTTGTGACCGCTTGATTTTCATTGGCTAGGCCCAGAGTTATATCTAGTTGAAATCGTCCCGCTTGGTCGTTTAATCGATGTGTCAGGGTATGCAAGGTGCGCACGCCGAGTCGAGATTGGTCGGCGATACATTCCAAGCGGCCATCACGCACGGCCCAATCTTGTAAACGGTTTGCCCAAAAGTCAGAACCTGCCCAAGTTCGTGAGTGTGTGGCAGACCAGTTGTATGTGTGGTCAGTAGCTGCAGCGGATAAACATAATGCAGTCACAAAACAAGCGGCGATGGTAGATAATTTCATCTTGGTCAAACGTTCCTGTGAAAAGCGAAACATAGAAAGAGTGGAAATGTCAAACACGTTATCGTGGGATGCCTTAGGGCAATTCTACGCCGCTGCCATCGATGGCATTTGCAATTCCCATTTTAATGAACGTCATAATTTGTGCCCGTAACGCGTCATTGGTTTTTAAGGAAACCGTAATGGTGTTATTTGTTTTCGTGACACTAATGTTTTCAACAAGTGTATTGGCCATCTTTAATGCCTCAATCATTTCTGGTTCGGCATTGGGGTTGGCTTCAAATTGTAGTACTTGATTTGGCAAGAGGCTTTTACCAAGCGAAGCAAAAAAATTAACCTGTGTAAATACGTCGATCGTCGTTTCTTCATCGGATGCCATAAGCTCGATGAAGATGGGAGTGTCAGAATCAGGGTTGATGGCAATCGCCGCTGAGCTAACTTTTTTCAGGAAAGCGACGACGGGTGCAATCTGAGGTGTCTCGGCGAAAAGTTCGTCGAATGCCCAGGCTGGGACGGAGTCAAAAGCCGACTTTGTTTCGGTCGCAATAGCAAGTAGATTATCACCGCTTAGAGAAGAGACGAGCTCAGCTAGTGCATTATCACCGCCTTTGCCAGCGACCATTTGCAAGAGCTCAGATTTTGATCCCAACATGATCGTTGAATTATCCTTGATGTGAACGGCAAACTCTTCGTTAAAGCTGCTTTGCCAGATGTCTATGCCGTCTACCGTTGTCACTTCAAATCCACCATCTTTTAGCTTGGCGGCGAGTGCTTCCGTATTTGCGCCTTGGAGCAGTGTAATAACAGCTCCATACTTCACGCTTGGCGGTTTCTTCTCATCGGCAGCGTCGACCACGGGCTCAACGGTGGTTTCCGGATCAGGTTGATTTTCATCTGCCGGTGCGGCTTCGATGGGCTCAAATGCGTTCCCTTCCCGCTCATAAATAGTAGGTTCGTCAATTTGTTCCGGAATGGGAATGCTACCAAGCACCAACACTCGATCGATTTGAGTAATAGCAATTCCCGTTTGGGCTTGTAATTGGCCTAGTGGATTTTGATTGCTAGGGGCGTTTGATACCAAAGCTTCGATGATTGGAGCGACGAGTTTAGCTGTCAGGAGTTTTGTAGGTCTCGCCAACACAGCGATCTGGAATTTATTCAGGATAACCGAAGTATCTACTGAGTTACTGCCATGGATGTTCGTTACGGGCGTTGTATCTGAAGTGGCTGTTACACGGTCCGTAGCTTCCGCAGCGGTCGTATCGACCACAATTGGCGGTAGTGGCGGCGGCGTTTCTTCTTCGGAATCACAACCGGTGATGAAGAGTGCTGCTACAAGTAGTGGTAAAACATGGTGATAGCGGTAGATGTTGTGCATAGTAATAGGTGTTTGAAGAGAAGAGAGAACTTAAACCCTGTGAGTCGTAGTGTGCACGCCGTGCGGAAATTATTGTGGATTGAAATAAGTTAGATTTCAAATCCCGCCCGTTTTTTTCGGGAGATCATTTTGCTAGCTTCTTGGTCACCTACAAAATCTTGTTTGTTGGGATTCCACGTCAACTTTCTTTTTAACAGCATGCCAATGTTTGCGAGGTGGCAAACACTGACGCTGCGATGATGCGTGAACACGTCCGAAATCGGCAATTTCCGATTTTTTACACAATTGAAAAAGTTGACCATATGTGGTGTTACGGGGCCGCGATAGATTTTTTGGACCTTATCGGCAAGGATTTCTTGCATCTGCTTATTGCTTTTAATTTGATCGACAATTTGCCCCGTGATTCCTCCACGATTCACACGGATTTTCCCTTTAGAGCCCGAGAGGATGAGTTCATTTTTTCCGCTTGTGAGATTAATAGTACTGCCATTTTTAAACGTCATTAGGGCATCAAAAGTGTGGGCAACGTTGTAGCAGTTCTCGCGATTATCGAACTCACCAGTTCCCTCGATTGTTGTTGGACCAGTGTCTTGCAGCCCAAGAGCCCACATGGCGATATCGGTGTGATGTACACCCCAGTCGGTTACTTGACCTCCGGAGTATTCGAGCCACCAGCGGAATTGATAATGGGTTCGCTCGGTGATATACGGTGTGTTTGGAGCGGGTCCGAGCCACATGTTCCAATCGAGGTGTTCGGGGGATTTTGAGGGAGTGAACGGTCCGCCTTTTCGAGCAGTGCCGACAGAGGAAAGTGCGTTTAGATTGTCGCCAATCCAGCCGAGTTGGCAGATGGCCACGGCATTCAAAAAATGTCCGCCATATTCACTTCGTTGTTGGGTACCAACTTGAAAAACCTTACCGGTTTCTTTAACAACTTTACCAACGAGGATGCCTTCTTCGATGGTCAGTGTAAGTGGTTTTTCACAATAAACATCTTTACCAGCCCGCATCGCTTCGATCGCAATTTTCACATGCCAATGATCGGGTGTTCCAATGGTGACAACATCGATATCATCTCGGTCAAGCAAGTCACGGTAGTTGCTATAGACCGCACAATTATTACCAGAGTTTTTAGAAAATGCAGCTGCTCGGTTTTTGTCGACATCACAGCAAGCAATGGGATTGCCGAGTTTGAGTGATTGCCTAGCGATGGCAGTACCGCGCCCGCCGACACCAATGTTGCCCACGTTAAGTTTGTCGTTTTTGGAGTTGTTTTCCTGAGCGAACAAATTGACATTGGTAAAGAAATAGGGCGTTGTAGCAAGGGCACCACTGGTGGCCAAAAATTGTCGACGGGTTTTGTTGTTCATGGGGATGTTTCCAATGGCGAAATCTATTTTTCAGCAGTCAATACACAGCGTAGCCCCAGCGCATCGTCTTTATGGTCAGCGGGTACGATAAAACGAAAGCTGCTAGTCAACTTCAGTGGCTTATCTTTCCAACTCCCACCGCGGGCGATGCGAGTTTTACTCTTAGCGGCGATCCATGCAGAGCCATCTGAGGGTGCTTGATTGTAGTCATTGTGGCCGGTGTCTAAACACCATTCCCATAAATACCCGTGGATGTCATAGAGCCCCCAGGGATTCGCTTTTTTTGCACCGACTGGGGGATCGTTTCCGGCCGCATTCCCTGTATGCCAGCCGTAGTCATTTAGTTTGTCCACAGAATCACCAAAGCTGTAAATGGTTTCCGTTCCCGCTCGGGCGAAATATTCCCATTCGGCTTCCGACGGTAAACGAATAACTTGGTTTCCCTTGATCAGCTTTGCCTGTTTCATTAATAGAGTCGTTTTGCGACAAAAATCTTGTGCCTCAGCAAAGGAGAGCATTTCAACGGAGTTTCGGGGTCCCTTCCATTTGGAAGGGTTACTGCCCATAACGGCTTCCCATAGGTTTTGTGGAATTTCGTAGCGAGCTACGGAAAAATTATATGCGATGGCTACGCTGTGTTGGGGTTGTTCAAGCGAGGCTGCAGTTTTGCCGCCACCCATTTGGAAGGTCTTGCTAAAGTGCTTGGTGCCGGGTCCAAGCGCGATGAATTCGCTGTGAAAAACCGTCAACAATTCTAATTGGCTTTTCGTCGGTTGTTGTGCCTGAATGGTTGCCGATGATAGTGCGCTGATCACTGTTGCAATCGTCAGAACGAGGATTCTAGTCACGATGGAGATCCTTCAGCGAACCCAATTTTACCGGATTGAAATGCGGTGGCCATTGCCAGCGGCACTTGGGCTTCCGCGAGTACTAACTTGGCTCGATTGGCGACGACAGCAGCCTTCATTTCTTGTTCAACGGCGATAGCCTCTGCTCGACGCTGTTCAGCTTGAGCACGAGCGACCCGCGTGTCGGCCTCTGCTTGATCTGCTTGTAATCGTGATCCGATATTTTCGCCGACATCGACATCGGCAATATCAATGGAGACAATTTCAAAAGCGGTTTGGGAATCTAATCCTCGGTCGAGTACTGCCTTGGTGATCATGTCTGGATTTTCAAGTACAGCGGCATGCCCATCGGCGGATCCGATTGAGGAAATGATACTTTCACCGACGCGTGCAATAATTGTTTCTTCGGTTGCTCCACCAATCAATTGTGCGAGATTGGTCCGCACGGTAACTTGAGCTCTTACTTTTAGCTCGACACCATTCCGAGCGACCGCACTTAAAAAGGTTTTTCCACTACGTTCTGGGTCTGGGCAATGAATGACTTTGGGCTCGACACTGGTACGAACAGCGTCCACGACATCGCGTCCAGCAAGATCGATAGCTGCGGCTTGATCAAATTCGAGGTCGATGCCAGCACTATTGGCAGCAACTAACGATTCCACTACTCGTAGTACATTGCCGCCGGCTAAGTAATGTGCTTCCAGTCGCTTAGTGGTGACAATTCGACCGTCGAGGATGGTATCGCCGCGAGCGTTTGCTTCGGTCGGCAACCTAGCTTGGACTGCTTGGATTTTAGCCCTCATCATGGCCTTTTGATTTACTTGTCGGAACCCCATGGTGACTAACTCAAGTAATCCGATTTGTGCTCCACAATTAAAGCCCTCGAACCACATCGCGCCATATTTCAATGCGATGATAAGTATGGACAAGCCAATGATGCCTCCGAACCCAAAGATAACGGTCCAAAAGACTCCAACAGCATCCGCTAACACAATAATATGTTCCATGGTCAAACCTCCTAAAAAATATCTACTCCTAGATGATACTCTATAATGAACAACCATGTGTACGGTTAAATTGTCAAATGATCGCAGCTTTTTCAGTTTTGAGGTTATAAATGCCGAAGGTATCCAATACGATTTGTCGCTGGAGTTTGTTGATTACAGCGAGTCTATTATTTGTCATTGGTTGTAGCGAGGTCCGTGATTCCAAAGAGGCAGGGCAGGCCAATACGGATCAGATGCTTGCCATCGATGGTAAGTCGCTTACGAAAGTGACATTGCAGTTAAATTGGTTTCCGGAAGCGGAGCATGGTGGTTATTATGCCGCGTTGGTACACGGATTTTTTGCTGCCGAAGGATTAGATGTAGAAATCATCCCCGGTGGGCCGGGAAGTCCTGTGATCCAAAAATTGGTTGCAAATCAAACAATGTTCGTGGTCGGTAACGCAGACCAAGTACTTACTGGAAGAAATCAAGAAGCGGAAGTCACGGCACTGTTTGCCCCAATCCAGATGAGTCCGCGGTGTATTATGGTTCATGCGTCTTCCGGCATCGAGCGGTTGGATGAACTGCAAAATATGACGGTGGCCTTGAGTGCGGGTCGAGCATTTGCTTTGTACATGCAAAAAAAATTATCGCTGGAGGGTGTCCGAGTGGTCGGTTATCCAGGCAGCATGTCAGTCTTTTTGAATGACAAGAATTTTGCCCAGCAAGGGTACGTGTTCAGCGAACCATTCATTGCTAAGCAGCAAGGCGGTGACCCGCGCGTATTGATGGTTTCTGAATTAGGGTTTAATCCCTACGCGAGCTTGCTAATAACCCGTAGCGATACAGTTGATGCTAAGCCTGAATTGATAGCAGCGATGGTTCGTGCCAGCAAGCAAGGATGGCAAACGTATTTAGAGTCTCCCGAGAAAACAAATGCGGCGATTCATCAACAAAATGAAGAGATGGGGCTAGAGATTTTAAACTATGGCGCTACCGTGCTTAAAGACTTGTGCTTGCCGGCTGCAATGCCTGCTACACAGTTAGGTAACATGACACAGCAGCGTTGGACGCAACTGCGAGATCAATTAGCAGAAATCGATCTCGTTGATGAAAATTTGGATGTTAGCAAAGCGTTTACAATAGCAACTGGCCACGAATAGGAAAGCTACTCGCCACCCATTTCCGCTGCCCCTGACTTCGCAGAGACCGCCTCGACTGGCGGATAATCTTCTCTGGACATGTGTGGTCCGGCCACAGAACTAGCGGCACCTTGTCCATGCGAGTGGGGGTCATTGTAGCGCAAGGATGTATAGTCGACATTGTTGTCTTCTTGGAACATGTGTAATGTTTGAGTTGGAAATGCAAACTGGACACCAAGTTTTTCGGCAAGCTTCATCACATCAATAAGCAAACGATGGCGTTCACGTAGTTCTGTCGGCCAATCGCTGCATTCAAAAAACATATACAACAAAATATCCACGCTACTCGCGCCGAAGCTGTTTAAATACACCTGAAAATAATCTTTACGTGTGTAGGGATGCCGGCGAATAATTTCTCGAATTCCTTCACAAAACGCATCTATTTGCTCGGGAGTTGTATCATATTGGACGCCAATGGAAGTGTTAAAGCGGCGGAATTGACGACGACCCATGTTGTCTACAACTGATGTCGTCAGGCGGCTATTTGGCAAGGTAATCAGCGAGTTATAAAAAGTTCGCACTCGAGTACTTCGCATACCAACGTTCTCAACCGTACCTTCAACTCCATCAGAAACAATCCAGTCGCCAATTTCAAATGGGCGATCGGCTAGGACGGTAAGCGAACCAAACAGGTTGCTAAGTGTGTCCTGAGATGCAAACGCAAGGGCCGCACCCCCAAGTCCTAGGCCACCAACGATGGCGGTTACTTCGAGGTCAAAGACGTCTGCGAAAAAGACGACACCCGTACAGACGGCGAAGGTCTTTAAACATTTTTGGATAAGCGGAACGAGCAAATCGTCAAATTTTGTTTTTGTGCCAAGTGCTTGGCGAGCAATAAATCCAGCGACCCAATCAATAATACGAAAGGTTGTCCAGACAGCGGCAAAGACCGTAAATAGTTTTAATCCAACGGCGAGCACTTTCATGAGCCCTAATGGGAAGCCAATGATCCAGGAACCGTAGTACCATGTCGCCGCTTGTGCCAGTAAACCAATTGGCTTCCAAACTTTTCGTTCTGCGAGCTTATCGGATTCAGTATCTCCCAGCCGACTGTCTTTTCGGGCGAACCGTACTATGGTGCTCAATAGGAACCGAATCGCCACATCAACAAACAAACCTAAAAACACTAACACAAAGCAACTGATCCACTGGTAGTCCGCCAACACAAACCGAGTTGTTAGCAAGGACTTGGGCATCATTTCACGAAATGTTTGTTCGAAGCTCTGGTACTTTTCCAATTCGTTTTCGAAGGCATTTGTTTTCTTCTTGCCTTCCTTAATCTCTGCTTCTATTTCCCTGCTGTCGTCCCCATCTGTATCGCCATTGGCGCTTTCGTTGCTAGTGGGTGGCCCTAACCCAGGAATAAGTTGAGCTTGAACGGTCGTTGCACAACCACAGACTAGCAAGAAGAAAAATAGATATCGTAAAGAGTGTAGGGGCATCCGGCGCATTATATGTTCCGCTCTGCAAATAAAAGGTTATCTTTAACGCTGCGAAGTATATCACTGCGACGGGAATTAAATACAGACTGATTATTGCTCGAGTTGAAAAGTCCAGCGAGCGAGCAGCGAGCGGCTGATTACAGTAACAGCGGTGACCATTGTCACCCCGAGCAGCGAAGATAGAAAAATCGATGCAAATAAGATTTCAGTTTGAAAGTTTTGGCTGCTCATAAAGATGAAATACCCTAGCCCCTGTTCATCGATTCCATGACCCGCCATGTATTCGCCAATGACGGCGCCAACAATCGTCAACCCACTGGAAATTTTTGCGCCAGTGATTAAATAGGGGATTGCATTGGGTAATCGTACTTTGAAAAGAACTTGATGTGGTGCGGCTCTATACAAGGTCATCAAATCTAACAGACCTGTATCAACACTGCGGAGTCCCGTCGTTACGTTTGTCACGATGGGAAAAAGGCTAATCACGGTGACGATAACAACAATACTGGCCATGCCGCCCCCAAACCAAATAATGATCAACGGTGCGATGGCGACGATAGGGACTGTCTGCAAAAAAATCATATATGGGTATACGCCACGGCGAGCAATTTTAGAAATGGAGAATAACAAGCCGAATGTCGTTCCAATCGCCAAAGCCAAGGCAAATCCCGCCAGGGCTGCTTGTGCGGTTATCAGCGTTGCGCTCAATAAATCGTCCATTCGCTGGATACTGATGGTTATGATTTCCCAAGGACTAGGCAGTAGAATCCGAGGGATCTTCCATATCCAGTCAGCGGTTTGCCAAAGGGTTAAGATCAGCAGCAGAAATGTAATTGGGTAGATAGCTACCGAAATCGAGGGTTTTGTTTTCATAAACCCTCCTGCAGGATATTCGTCACTGCGGCCGTCTTTTCAATAAACGCAGGTGTATTGCGGATGGCTGGGACTCGATCAGCGGGTAAATTAACGGCAACATCACCGCACACGGCCCCGTTGGCGTTGAGTACTAACACTCGTTGACTTAAATAAACCGCCTCGTCGACATTATGGGTTACAAACAAAACGGTCATTTGATGGGTTTGCCAGATGTGCATTAGTTCTTGATTCAGTTGTTGGCGCAGTATTTCATCGAGTGCAGCAAATGGTTCATCGAGCAGCAATACGCAGGGATTCATTATCAAGGCACGAGCAATGGAGACGCGCATCCGCATCCCGCCCGATAGTTCCCGAGGGTATTTGTTGATATCGGTAGCCTCAAGCCCGACTAACTGCGCAACCTGTAGCACACGATCAAAGCGGTTTTCCATAGATTGTTCTTCGAGTTCAAGTGGTAATTGAATATTGCCCGCAGCGCTGCGCCAAGGAAGTAGCGTAGGATCTTGAAACACAAAAGCTGGTTGTTCGCCTTCCAGCTGGACCATTCCCTTGGTTGGGTTGGTTAGTCCAGCAACGCAGCGCAACAATGTAGATTTACCACAACCAGATGGCCCGACAATGGAGACCCATTGACCCGCGGGGATGTTACATGAAACAGAGTTCAATACTGTAGTGCCACCGTACTGCATATTCAGATTATCAATAGTGATGGCAGGTTTCAGTGACATAGAAATAGGGGTAGTCATGGGTGTGGGGCTTTGCGGAAACGTTTATGAAACCACTATAATAGTCACATCATAGATAAACTAGCTATGCTTTTGGCAACATTCAACAATCATGACATACCCTCTTCCACAGCGAATTGATATTCAAGGCGATTGGCCGTCGGATCTTGCCGTGGCTGATATAGGAATTATTATTGTCGACCATGGTTCACGTCGAGAAGAAAGCAATCAATATGTAATTACAGTTGCTCGGAATTTTCAAGAATCCAAGGATTATAGAATTGTTGAACCGGCACATATGGAACTAGCTCAGCCTGATTTGGCCGCTGCCTATGCCAAGTGTGTTGGGCATGGTGCGAAATATATTATTGTGCAACCCTACTTTTTAGCACCTGGGCGCCATTGGCACGAGCACATCCCGGAACTCGCTTCGGCAGCAGCAGCCAACCACCCACATACGAGCTGTGTGGTCACAGCACCGCTAGGAATCCATAGTGCCATGCTACAAATCATTGCCGACCGAATCGACCAATCGTTGTAGCAATAGAGAACCAGCCAGTTGTTAGTGGACACGTTGTCCGGGGAGGGCGCCTTCGTCGATAGCCAGCATGAATACTTCTTCACCACCAGGACCTGCGGCAGCAATCATGCCTTCACTGAGGCCAAACCGCATTTTTCGAGCGGCTAAGTTGGCTACCATGATGACGAGCCGACCTTCTAGATCGGCTGGATCGTAAGCTTGTTTAATGCCTGCGAATACTTGGCGGGTTTCATTACCACCTAAGCTGAGTGTCAATTTCAGCAACTTATTGGCTTCTTCGACATGTTCGGCTTTAACGACTCGAGCAACCCGTAGATCGACTTTCATAAAGTCATCAAAGTTAATTTCTTCGGCCAACGGTTCATCTTTAAGCGGTTGATCGCTATCGGAGTATGGGTGGTCCACAGTAGGCTTTGCGACAGTATCATCTGTTTGGGGAAGTGTTTGCTGCTCTTCCGTAGATTCGGCAGGTGGGTTAGCCACAAATTCAACAGTGTCATCGGCTTGAGCATTGTTTTCTTCACGTGTTTCGTCAGTCATAGCTTGGAGGTCTTTCTCTTCGAGTCGTTTTAGCATGTGTTTAAATTTAGCAACGGGACGTCCCGTTAGCGGTGTTTTGGCTTGTTCCCAGCTATTAAGCTGTTCGCCGAGCAGGGATTCTGTTTTTTCGACGAGTTCCGGTAGTACTGGGCTCAGGTAGATAATGATCTGTCGAAACAGATTAATGGCGACGGTGCAGATGTTTTGCAGTTCATCCTGTCTGGCGGAATCTTTCCGCAATTTCCAGGGTGCATGTGTTTCCACATATGGATTTGCTCGGTCGGCTAGTTCCATAATAAGCCGCATGGCCAGACTGTAATTACACGATTCATAGGCTTCGGCAATTGCATCTCCGGCCTCGGCTGCTTGGACAAATAGCCCGCCGTCGTCTGGATACTCTGTAGCCAAACCAAACTCCTGAACGAACTTAGCAGTTCGGCTAGCGAGGTTGACGACTTTGCCAACTAGATCGGAATTAACCTTGGCAACGAATTCTTCGATGTTGAGATCCAAGTCATCAACTTTTCCATTCAACTTGGAAGCATAAAAATACCGGAGGTATGTGGGGTCGACATGTTTGAGATAGGTTTCGGCTTTAATAAATGTTCCGTCGCGTTTTGACATCTTTTTACCATCCACGGTAAGGAACCCATGGATATGTACTTTTGTCGGTAAGGTGTAGTCGGCGACCTTAAGCATAGCAGGCCAAAAAAGAGTGTGGAAATACGTGATATCCTTACCGATGAAATGGTGGATTTCAGTGTCGGCGCTTTTCCACCAAGAGTTCAAGTCACTGCCGGTGCGAGCACAATATTGTTGGGTGGAAGCGATGTATCCAATGGGTGCATCCCACCAAACAAACCAAAAGTGACCTGGATGATCAGGTATTTCAAAACCAAAATAAGGAGAGGGTCGTGAAATATCCCAATCGCGCAAGGGCTCGTGCAAAAAATGTCCTTGCAGATAATTTGCAATTTCCGTTTGTAGATGCTCTCCCGACTGTGACCAGTCTGACAGGAACTCGTGTAACTGTTCAATCGTGATAAACAGATGGTCAGCGGATTTTTCAATGGGAACTGAGCCCGTTAACGTACTGGTTGGATTTTTGAGTTCGCGGGCGCTATAGGTTGCTCCGCATTGATCACAGCTATCACCATATTGCTCTTGCGCATCGCAATGGGGGCACGTGCCTTGGACAAATCGATCGGCCAAGAAGATGCCCTGTTGGTCGTCAAATAATTGTGTGACTTCACGCTGTTCTACTAGCCCTGCGTCTTTAAAAGCTTGCCAGAACTCTTTACACAATTCATAGTTCTCCGGACAATTTGTACTGCCGTAATTGTCAAATTCGATTTGGAAACTAGCGAAATCCCTCATGTGTTCCAGTCGAATTGTTTCGATCCACTGTTCTTCAGTACATTGAGTGCGTTGGGCGCTCATCATGATCGCAGTACCGTGTGTATCGTCGGCACAGATATAGATGCACTCATTGCCACGTAGTTTTTGAAACCGCACCCAGATGTCAGTCTGGATGTATTCCACGAGATGGCCAATGTGAATGGGGCCATTTGCGTAAGGGAGGGCGGAGGTTACGAGTATGCGACGGGGTATAGGCATGTGGGCACTAAAGAGAAACGGGTTTTATTGCCCCGTCATTGTATCGAAGAGCGCAAGTTTGCAAAACCGCAGTAGGTGGCCCGTGTCTGTTTTACAGTAGTCGCCGGAGTCTCTTCAGCGCGTCGCTGTGGCGTACCCCTATTTAACTGGCGGCGCCGGCAACATGTACTGGCATATATTGTTCAGCAGTACGTCCTACTTCTTCGGAGCCACGGCGTTGGCCGTAGGTTGGCCATGCGGAGATACCATCGAGCTCGGGCATCAAGTCGATAAGCTGACTAACGAGCGTATCGGCAAAAGCTTGCATGCTTTCACAATCAGCATTTTCTTGAATCGAGACGGCACTTTTCATAATGCGAATCAATTGTGCTCGTTGCTGAATGGGGCTAGCAAGTCCTTGATCGGGTACATCAATCAGATCTTTGACGGGTACATCCAGCGCATTGGCCCAGTTTGTTAGTTCGGTAAGAGTTAGATTTGCCGTGGGCTTTTCCTGCTTACGTAATGTACGCACATCGACTCCGGTATGGCGAGCGACACTACGGAGTGACATTTCTTGTTGTTGCCGCACAAGGGCGATGCGGTTAACTGTTTGATCTGCTTGGTCTACGTCTTTCGAAAAACGCTTTGGTTTAGCGGGCGAATTTGCTTTAACTCGTTTTGCTACCATCGAAGAACGTAGTGAAGCAGGTGCGATGGCTTCTAGTAAATTGAAGTTGATGTCGGCGGTCGCCATAGTGAAGTCCTTTGTAGTTTTGAATGCGAAATTTGCCCAGTTCGCGATTCTTCTATTTCTATTTGTGCTTGTTTGATGCCCTAGCTCCTCCGCGCGTTCCCAATAAAACGGATAATTTTAAAAAAACTTTTAAAACATCTGAAAAGGGGCTCTCGGTTTTCTGGTAGACAGCCCCGCTGGAAAACCACATACTTACTGTGTCAGCCGTAGAAATGGTAAAAACACACGATTTAAGGGAAGACACGTGGCATCTGAATGTAAAAGCTCCGAAAAGGGCCCCAATTTCAGCAAAAACGGTGGTTTGCTGCCAGCAATTGCTCAGGACTCGAAAACGCATCAAATATTAATGATGGCGTATATGAACGAAGAGGCTTACCGCGAGACCTGCGAAACGGGCACTGCTGTTTATTACAGCCGTAGCCGTGAAAAATTGTGGCGCAAAGGCGAAGAAAGTGGCCATGTGCAAAAAGTCGAGAAGATCTATGTGGACTGTGATTGTGATACGATTTTATTAAGCGTCGAACAACAAGGGGTTGCTTGTCACGAAGGATATCGGAGTTGTTTTTTTCGAGAAGTAACTGCGGATGGCCTCCGAGTGGTTGCTGAGCGCATCGTTGATCCGGCAGACGTCTATAAATAAAACCACTCCCCAGTCTTTCATCGTGTGCCGGAGTACCGATAATAGAATTTCAGCATTGCAACAATCAAAAGTAAACTAATAGAGAGCGAGACAAGAAGATGAGCGCAGAAGCCCGTGTAGAAGAACTTGGCCTAGAATTACCGACTGCTCCAAAGCCTGGTGGCGTATACAAACCGGTCTTAATCACCGGCAATATGTGCTACGTATCTGGCCACGGTCCTCTAAAGGTGGATGACACGATGATGACGGGAAAAGTTGGCTCTCAAGTGGACGAACAATACGGCTATGATTCCGCTCGGCAAGTTGGTCTTGCGATTCTAGCAACGCTGCGAGCAAATATTGGCAGCCTTGATCGAGTACGCTGTGTCGTTAAAACTCTCGGCATGGTGAACTGTACTGCCGAGTTTTCAACTCACCCTCAAGTCATCAATGGGTTCAGCGATTTAATGGCTGAAGTCTTTGGTCCCGACAACGGCGTGGGTGCTCGTAGCGCGGTCGGCATGGGCTCGTTACCAGGAAATATTACTACGGAAGTCGAAGTCATTTTTGAATTGAATGATAGCGAGTAAGACCACAAATTTAAACGAAGCTAGACAAACATTGCATTCGTGTATTACACGCCTAGTAGTTTGCCGTTGTGGTTAGCAGCGATCGCTTGGACGATTGTATCGCGTATAGCGTCCGCTTCTTCCCCCGTCATCGTGGCATCCGCGCGGCGGAATTTTACGTTGAATAAAACCCGTTTCGTATTCGCTCCGTCTTGGTCAGGTGCGCGATATGTTTCTTGATAACCGACGACTTCCAGGGCTTCCCCAGCAGCTTGTTCGACAGTCGCTTGTAACTGGTCCCAGCATACGGATTCTTGTAGTACAACATTGAGGTCTCGCGATATCGCTGGGAACGCACTGAGATCTTGATGTTGCGGGATCAACGTAGCTAAACGGACCAAAAGATCCATTTTTAATTCTGCGACCATCGCAGTGGTTTTCAGCGAAAATGCTTTGAGTCCTGGCTTGGATACTCGGCCTAAGAATCCCAGTGTTTCGTCTCCGAGCAATAACGTGCAGCGTTGTTGGTTGTCCAGTAACCCATCAAATTTTTCTCCAGCATCTGCTACGGATAAAGGTGTAGTGATTTTGAGTTGAGCCAGCAAGGATTCAATGACACCTTTGAGATGATAAAAATCACCGCTGCTGGCGAGGCCGATGGTCTTCTGTTCTTGGGGCAAACCTTCGGCTTGAGGCAGATAAATTTTCGCAGTTTCAAATAACTCGACGCCGGGATTTGCCAACGATTGGTTGATTCGACGTACTTCTAATAAGCTAGGAGTCAAACTTATACGTAAGGCATCCGCACCTTGTAGCATTGGTGAAATGGTGCGTAAGGGAGTAGCCGTTGTCCACGGGTTAAATTGAGCCGTCCAAGCAAGTGGTACAACAGATCCAGTAAGTGACTCGTCAAAGCCGGTAGCTGTCAGCGTGGTACGAATAACTTCTGCCACTCGGTCTTCGCCGCTGCGGAACGATGCGGCCATCGGCACTCCCACGTCTTCAGGTATTTTTTCATAGCCGTGAATGCGGGCGATTTCTTCAAGTAGATCACATTCACGCGTGAGGTCACGCCGCCAACTTGGTGGGGTAACGGTGATGGATTCCGCCGTGCTAGCGGATTCGGCGTTTCCCAATGCGATTAAGATAGAGCGAACTTCTTCAGCGTCAATTTTGATGCCGAGGATTCTCTCAACCTGAGATAAACGCAATACAATCGGTTCTGCGTGCCAGGTTGATTTACCCGCTTCAATCACACCAGCGTCTAATACGCCACCACAGTGTTCGAGGATTAGTTCACAGCAGCGTTGACTGGCCCAATCGACGCCGGCAGGATCCAACGCTCGTTCAAAGCGATAAGAAGATGGGCTATGCAAATTTAATGCGCGTGATGTTGCGCGAATGGACATCGCTGTAAAATCAGCCGATTCGATAAGTACGTCAACGGTTTGCTCACTGACTTCAGTTTCAGCTCCTCCCATCACTCCGGCAATAGCGATGGACTTAGTCCCATCCGCGATAACGCACATCTCGGATTGTAATTCGTATTTGCGGTGATCAATCGCTTCGAATTGCTCACCCTGCTCCGCCGCTCGTACGATAATTTGTCCACCGTCGAGTTTACCTAGGTCGAAGGCATGTAGTGGCTGACCGGTTTCCATTAAAACATAATTGGTAATGTCAGCGACGTTGTTGATCGGCTTCCAATCTCGATTGATCGGCAAGAAAACGGTTCGCAACTGATCCTGCATCCATGTTGGGCTGTCTTTAATGGTGACGCCGCGGATGATTCTTGCGGTGTAACGTGGGCACAACTCAGGTGCCGTGATGGAAACACTAAAGTTTGCATTTACATCAGGACCGCTAGTATCCGGCTGCGGACTGGGTAGTGTCAACGCTTGGTTATAAAGGACTGCAATTTCACGAGCTACGCCGATGTGTCCCAAACAGTCGGGTCGATTGCTTGTTACTTCTAGATCGATGGCAATGTCACTGCCGACGGGTTTCGAACCTTCGTGGTTAAGGCCGGACATAGCGAGCCGATTTTCCAGCTCTTCTCGATCCATATCGAGTGCAACGTATTGTTTAAGCCAGTCCCAGGAAACAAGCATGGTTCAGGATCACTTTGTAATAAAAGGCAATAAAAGTGTATTGAAAATAGAATTAGAATTGTGCAAGGAAGCGAACGTCATTTTTGTAAAATTCACGGATATCGGTAACGCCATGCCGCCGCATACAGAGGCGTTCGACTCCTAGGCCAAAGGCAAACCCAGTAACTTCTTCGGGGTCATAGCCAACGGCTTTGAGCACATTGGGATCGACCATCCCTGCCCCGCCAAACTCAACCCACTGACCATTCCAATAATAATCAGCTTCAACACTTGGTTCAGTGAAAGGAAAAAAGGAAGGCCTAAAACGAATCGTAACATCATCACCGAGGTAACTTGTCGCAAACAACCGCAGAACGCTTTTCAAATCTGCCATCGAAACGTCGGTGTCAATCATCAAACCTTCGATTTGATGGAACATCGGATAATGTGTAGCATCCGCGGTATCTGGACGATAGACGCGACCGAGGGAAATAATCCGGATGGGCGGCGCTGTCTTTTCCATGACTCTAATTTGAACGGTACTTGTCTGACTACGCAGCAACAATCCGACAGGGTCTTTGTCGCCGCTGATGGCATCCGCAGTAGCCAAATAAAAGTTTTCCAACGGATCTCGAGCGGGATGGTCGTCGGGGATATTTAGTGCGACAAAATTGTGCCAGTCATCTTCAATTTCGGGACCATCGACAATGGAAAATCCAAGTCGACCCATAATATCTTTTAATTCTTCGATGGTTTGCGTAATTGGATGGACATTGCCACAGCGAAATGTTGTGCCGGGCAGCGATGCATCAAATTGGCTACTCGCCGCACTGTCGCTGTCTGTATTATTGCTACGCTGCTGAGCAGCTTCAAAGGCCGCTTCGATACGACCCTTGGTCGCGTTAAACGCCTTGCCCGCCGTTGGCTTATCTTCCCGCTCAATGGAACCCATTTGTTGTTGAATGGATTTGAGGCGACCTTTTTTCGCTCCTAGAAAGGTAACGCGAGCCGCTTCTAATGCTTCAGTGTCGGCAGCTTCGCCAAAAGCGGATTCCGCAGCGGTGCCCAGTTCGTCGAGCTGATCAAGGAAATCTTGCAATGCCATAATGGTTATTATTGAAAGGGAACGTAGTTCTATAGGTAAATGATATAAGAAAAGGAGAGAAAAGTCGTGTGACTTGCCTCTCCTGTTCGAGTGCGGTACTTATTGTGCGAAATCTAAGTGCTATGCGGCAAGAGCAGCTTTGGCAAGTTCGACAACGGCTTCAAATGCTGCTGGGTCATGAATAGCCATTTCGCTAAGTGATTTACGGTCTAATTCAATTTCGGCTTTATTCAAACCGTTAATGAATTGACTGTAGCGCAGGTCATGAGCGCGACAGGCGGCATTGATTCGAGTGATCCACAAGCGGCGGAAATCTCGGGCTCGGACCTTACGGTCACGGAAGGAATATGCACCGGAGCGGACGAGTGTTTCTTTTACAGTCCGAATCAGGTGGTTACGACCCCCTGTGTTTCCTTTGGCTCGTTTGAATAGACGTCTTTTGGCTTTGGTGCGCGCGGCACCTTTACGAGTTCTCATTTTCTAATTCCTTGCTTTCGCAGTGGGTTACGTCAGGCCTTCTCCATATACAAAGTGTGTTTATGCACTTTAGGAAAACGTTCTACTGCCCACGCAACGGAGTAAATTATTTTTGGTTGTCAAATTGTCTTGTTTGAATATCAATTTAGATATTCGGGAAACACAAGCGTGTTTTTCCCGCAGCGGTGAAGCTGCAGGATTTGCGAAAATTAGTTGCTGTAGCCGTTGAGAGCACGAGCAATCTTCTTTTCGTCAACAGTGGCTTGAACCGTCGTTCCACGTAGATTACGTCTACGTTTTTTGGAAACGGCTCCAGCTAAGTGGCTTGTACCAGCACTACGGTGCTTCGCTTTGCCTTTAGCAGATAGTCGAAAACGCTTTTTGGTTCCCTTATGGGTCTTTTGTTTAGGCATTGTTTTTCTATCTAGTTACGGTTTACTTAAATTATCCAAGGGGGGAAGCTAGCTATTGTAGACGCGTCCTAAAAATTCGAAAAGGGGTAAAACAACACAGAATACCGATGAAAACATAGGAATTGTATTTAGGACGTCTATGATAATGCCCTATTTCCCATCTTCGCCATTAGCAAGATCTTGTAACCCCTGATCTCGTATTTTGATTTGGTCTAGTGTGCCTTGCACGTTGGCTTTGATATTGTTGATCGATGTCGCTGGGGCTAACGACGCATCAGGTTCGGCTTCCGCTGCGGCGTTTGTTTCCACCGATTGGTCTGTACAGCCTGTGATCGAAATGATGGTCGTCAGCGTTGCGATTACAATAAGCTTGTTTATAAGTGGTTTCATTATAAATACCTTCAAATGTATTGAGAAACATGGACGATGTTCAAGACGTTCAGACAGTAGTTTTCTGTGGTAAAGCGCAAAGCGACCTTACCCAATTTACTACCTAATACTATACTCCACCCGTAACGCTGAGCAACAACGCTTTAACGGTAAGTTCATTTTTTGTAGCGATGAACGCGTTTGCTCAACAAATATATTATAGAAGGCTTGCGCCATGCTTACGGTATCCTTACCTGATGGTTCCACTCGAGAATATTCTGAATCAATCACCCCTGGGCAAATAGCCGCAGAAATTGGTCCTGGCCTAGCAAAAGCAGCTATGGCAGCAACAGTAGATGATACGATTGTTGGCTTAGACTTTGTTATCGACGATGGCCAAAGTGTTGCACTACGAATTCTGACAAAAAAAGACCCAGAAGCATTGGGTGTCATGCGCCATTCGGCAGCACACATAATGGCTCGAGCCATTATGAAGTTGTTTCCAGGTGTGCAACTAGCGTTTGGGCCAACGATTGAGAATGGTTTTTACTATGATTTTGATCTTGAGCACGCATTAAGCGAAGAAGACTTTGAAGCTATCGAAGCTGAGATGAAAACGATTATCAAGGCGAACGAGGTTTTTGAGCGGATTGAAACCACGCGTACCGCAGCACTTGAAATCGTGGGAGATCTTGCTCAAGAATACAAAGTCGAACATATAACGGAGGGTCTCGCGGACCATGACCAACTGTCGTTTTATCGGCAAGGTGAATTTATTGACCTTTGTCGTGGCCCCCACATTCCCTCCGCCGGTGCTGTGGGTGCATATAAATTGCTAAGTGTAGCCGGCGCCTATTGGAAAGGCGATTCCAGTAACAAACAACTGCAACGGGTATATGCGACGGCGTTTTTCAACAAAGAAGATCTAGCAGAACATTTGGTTCTTATTGAAGAGGCCAAACGCCGTGACCATCGCACATTGGGTAAACAACTCAACCTGTTTACGATCAGTCCCATCGTTGGTGCAGGCTTGATTTTGTGGCAACCCAAAGGAGCAATTATTCGCAGTACTCTGGAAAATTTTATCCGCGATGAACTTCAGAACCGCGGGTACCAACCAGTTTATACACCGAACATTGGCAAAATAGACTTGTATGAGAAATCGGGACATTATCCGTACTACAAAGACAGCATGTTTGCACCAATGCAAATGGAAGATGGCAACGAATACTTACTCAAGCCAATGAATTGTCCGCATCACATTATGATTTATAAAGCGAACCCGCGTAGTTATCGCGAGTTGCCTTTACGGTTGGCGGAATTCGGAACGGTTTATAGAAATGAGCAGTCGGGAGAATTAAACGGGATGACGCGAGTGCGCGGCTTCACGCAGGACGACGCGCATATATTCTGTACTGCCGATCAAGTTCCTGCTGAGTTCATGGGCTGCATAGAGATGACGCAGTTCGTGCTTAAGAGTCTGGGACTGGATAACTATCGCGTTCGATTAGGGTTTCGTGACCCACAAAGTGACAAATATGTTGGGTCATCTAAGTTGTGGGATCATGCTGAGAAGTCACTGATTGAAGTTTGTCAAACGTTAGGAATCGAAGCTAAGTGCGAAGAAGGCGAAGCAGCTTTCTATGGCCCGAAAGCAGATTTTGTACTGACGGATTGTCTAGGACGGGAATGGCAACTTGGTACGGTTCAACTGGACTACAATTTACCAAGTGAAGAACGCTTTGCTTTGGAGTATGTTGGCACAGATAACTTGTCTCATATTCCAGTGATGATTCATCGTGCACCGCTGGGGTCGATGGAACGGTTCATTGGGATGTTGATTGAGCATTTTGCTGGCGCTTTCCCGTTGTGGCTAGCACCAGAACAAGTGCGAGTTTTGATCGTTAGTGAAAAATTTGAAGAGTACGGGCGACAGGTAGAACAGCAATTAAAATCGGTTGGGTTACGCGTGGGCACGGATTATCGAGCAGAGAAAATTGGGGCAAAAATTCGCGATGCACAGCTTGAATTAATCCCCTACATGCTTATTCTTGGTGGACGTGAAATGGAATCGGGTCAAGTGTCTATTCGTGATCGCATTGATGGCGATTTGGGTGCGGTGCCTATTGCAGAGGCGATTGCCAAGCTACAGACTGAGATAGATGATCGGGTTGTTCGCCAGTCGTTCAGCAGCAGTGCAGGCTTTGTGGCCAAAGGGTCGCAAAACGAGTACTAGTAGGGACTACTCAACGTCCCGAAATTGCTCCAAAAAACGTCGGTGAGAATCGATGTTTTTTGTTTTGCCGCTTCCCCATCTAAACAAGTAGTCTATAGAATAAAGTAATAGGTGGAATTGTTAATTCCACGAAGCTGTTTCATGTTTGACAAAAAGGACACCCATCATCGATCGCAACGCACCTCGTGTTAATGACTATATTCGAATTTCACCCATCCGCGTCATCAACCATGACGGGGAACAACTAGGAGTTATTGATACCGACAAAGCTAAAAATATTGCCATTGAAGCTGGTCTAGATTTAGTCGAAGTCGCTCCGAATGAAGATCCACCGGTTTGTCGAATCATGGACTACGGTAAATACAAATACGAGAAGAAGAAAAAGGCGAACAAAAACACGGCGCATAGTTCGAAAACAAAAGAAGTACGCTTGCGACCCAAGACGGGAAAACATGACATTGATTTCAAAGTAAATCAAGCTAAGAAGTTTCTTGAGCACAAAGACAAAGTCCAAATCACCGTGCAGTTTCGTGGACGCGAGATGGCTCACATCGATGAAGGTCGTAAAGTTATGGACGATGTCGTCAAAGAGCTGTCCGAACATGGTAAAATCGAACAGCCGCCAGTACAACATGGGCGTCGTATGACTTGCATGATTGTGCCTAACAGATAGGTCGCTTGAGTTCTGTTTATTATCTGCGAGATGTTGATCAACCGAGCAGCTTGTGAATCGCCGCGATTGTATTGCTCGCCATGGTGTGTGCGTCACGGCTGGCTAAAATATTTTGACGTCCCAAGCTGCCATGTTCTGACAAACTCGTTTGGTTTTCCAGTAACTCATGTAACAATTGCGATAGCGCT
>JABHUV010000272.1 GCA_018658605.1 Planctomycetaceae bacterium
ACTAGATCTGGAATCACAGTAACATTGCCATTCAGGGGCAAAAGAGACCGGTACCTGAATCGCGGGAAATATTTTTTGGGAGCGTGAAACGCAATTATGTCAAAACTTGAATACATATGGCTCGATGGTTATGAACCGACTCAGAGTCTTCGATCAAAAACACAAATTAGAAGTAACTTCGGTGGTACACTCGAAGAATGCCCAATATGGTCATTCGACGGTAGTTCTACAGAGCAGGCTGATGGCGCTGATTCAGATTGTTTATTGAAACCAGTCGCGATTTTCCCTGACCCAGGTCGTCATGATGCATACTTGGTCATGACAGAAGTCCTCAATGCAGACGGGTCTGCGCATGCATCCAATGGTCGTGCGACGATTGAAGAAGACGATGATGATTACTGGTTCGGCTTTGAACAGGAATATTTCTTGTGGGACGTCATGACAGACTTGCCACCAGGTTTTCCAACCGGCGGTTTCCCTCGAGCTCAGGGGCCATTTTATTGTAGTGTTGGTGCCAACAATACGTTTGGCCGCGACTGTGTCGAAGAACACTTAGATACGTGTCTTGAAGCCGGTATTAATGTTGAAGGTATCAATGCTGAAGTTGCTGCTGGGCAGTGGGAATACCAAATTTTCTCTAAGGGAGCGAAGCGGTCTGGAGATGAAATCTGGGTTGCTCGTTACTTGTTAGAACGAATCGGCGAAAAATACGGTTACGCCATTAACCTGCATCCTAAGCCACTCGGCGATACGGACTGGAATGGTTCAGGTATGCACGCTAACTTCTCGAACTCGGTCATGCGTGATTCCGGTGACGAGGCAGTCTTTACTAAGATTTGTGAAGCATTTGGTGGTCAGATTGATCGTCATATTAGCGTCTATGGCGCTGATAATGATCAACGTCTTACTGGAGCTCATGAAACACAAGCTATTGATCAATTTAGCTATGGTGTTTCCGATCGTGGCGCTTCCATTCGTATTCCTGTGGGAACGATTGAAGCAGGTTGGAAAGGTCGACTTGAAGACCGCCGTCCAGCATCGAACGCGGATCCCTATAAGGTTGCCGCAGCGATTATCAAAACCTGTAAAGAAGCCTAAGCATCGATATTGCAGTGTAGCCAGTCGTGCACTGCAACCGATATACATGTAGGGTGTGACCGTCATGGTGATGGTCACACCCTTTTTTATCGCTAGCTGAGTGATTAAGTCATAGCCAGCAATGCAAACAGTGTTCACAATGCAGGAGACCCACCCACGACTTCTATTTTAGGACTGAAACGTGTGTGGATTCCAAACAGCAAATAACCCAACCCAACTAAATCAAAACTTTAAACGGTGAATGGCAAAGAGAACGTGAACGAACCACATTCAGAATCAAACTCCGAGGTCGATGCAGAGGCTAACTTAGAGCAAGGTGTCCAAGCCCCAGCAGAACCAGTTTCTGCGACATTAGAGGAAGCGCTTGATAAATACAGTATCGAGTTAGAGCCATATCAGACCGAGATGCTTAAGGACTATTGTCAATTGTTATGGGATTGGAACGAAAAGCTTAACTTGACTCGGCACACCGATTTTGACCGCTTTGTGTCTCGTGATATTCTAGATACGATACAACTCGCCGACTTAATTGAAACGGGGATCGAAGTATTGGACTTTGGCACCGGCGGTGGTGTTCCGGGGATTCCACTAGCCATTATCCGACCCGATTTGCAAGTAAGCTTATGTGAATCGGTTACCAAAAAATCTGTGGCATTAGATGACATGATCACCAAATTGAGTTTGCCTGTGCCTGTCATCAACGCTCGTGTCGAAGACCTGCTGAACGATCTTAATTATGATGTCTTAGTGTGCCGTGCCGTGGGGCCGCTTTGGAAGATGGGGATATGGCTCGCTCCATATTGGCATTTGTTCGGCCAACTGTTAGCCATTAAGGGTCCTGCTTGGACGGAGGAACGCAAAGCTGCTCGTCATCGCGGAACGCTACAAGATGTTGAATTGCGGAAACTGAAATCGTACCCGATGATCGATACAGATTCTCAAAGTGTAATTTTGAAAATGTGGTCATCGCTCAAAGCCGAGCCACCACACGCAAGCTAATCCCAATATTCTGCGCATAGACGAAACCGAAGCATTGACTTATACTCGAATTTCATTCGACAATTCCACATTTGAATTATAAATAGATGAGCGGATACAACCTTACCCATTTAAAAGAGCTTGAGGCGGAGAGCATTCATATTATCCGCGAAGTAGCGGCTGAGTTCTCAAACCCTGTGATGCTCTATTCCGTTGGTAAAGATTCATCGGTGATGGTTCATCTAGCGATGAAGGCCTTCTATCCGGCTAAGCCTCCTTTCCCGTTGATGCATGTTGACACGACTTGGAAATTTCGCGAGATGATTGAGTTTCGCGAGAATTACGCCCGCAAAGAACTAGGGCTAGATGTGATCGTGCACATCAACGAAGAAGGCGCTGCATTGGGCATCGATCCGCTCAAGCATAGCGGCAAACACACGACGGTGATGAAGACCGAAGGACTCAAACAAGCGCTCGACAAACATGAATTTGATGCAGCGTTCGGTGGAGCTCGCAGAGATGAAGAAAAATCACGAGCCAAAGAACGCGTTTTTTCCTTTCGCGACGAGAATCACCGTTGGGATCCTAAGAACCAACGTCCGGAGTTGTGGAATATTTATAACTCACGTGTCAACAAAGGTGAAAGTATCCGCGTCTTTCCATTGTCTAATTGGACGGAGTTAGATATTTGGCAATACATTCACCTTGAACAGATTCCAATCGTGCCCTTGTATTATTCCGCAGTTCGCCCTGTCGTGGAGCGTGGCGGTATTTTGGTGCTTGTTGATGATGAGCGACTTGAATTAGAGCCGGGTGAAGAACCAATGATGAAAGAGGTTCGATTCCGGACATTGGGATGTTACCCGTTAACGGGAGCAGTTGAATCCAACGCCAAAACGTTGCCCCAAATTATTCAGGAAATGTTGTTAGCCACGACATCGGAGCGACAAGGGCGAGTGATTGACAATGACGAAGAAGGCAATATGGAAGATAAGAAGAAGGAAGGTTACTTCTAGTATCGTTTTGGAGACTAACTAATGTCTCTTGGACTTGGCTGTAAGTAACCAGTTAGAAATTCAATTATGAGTCATCAATCTGATCTAATCGCAACTGACATTGACGCGTATCTTGCTCAACACGAACGCAAAGAACTGCTGCGCTTTATCACTTGTGGCAGTGTCGACGATGGCAAAAGTACGTTGATCGGCCGGTTGTTGTACGATGCCAAGATGATTTATGAAGATCAATTGGCGGCGATTGAAAAAGACAGTGCGACACACGGTACCACTGGCGGTAATTTTGATCCAGCGTTGCTGACCGACGGTTTACGAGCTGAACGTGAACAGGGAATTACGATCGACGTAGCCTATCGGTATTTTTCGACAGCCAAGCGCAAATTTATCATCGCTGACACACCTGGACACGAACAATACACTCGTAACATGGCGACCGGCGCATCAACGGCGGACTTGGCAATTATTTTGATCGACGCTCGGCATGGCGTCCTCACCCAAACCAAACGCCATAGTTTCATAGTTTCTTTGTTAGGAATCAAACACGTACTTGTTGCCATTAACAAAATGGACTTGGTGGGATTCAGTCAAGAGAGATACGAAGAGATCCGTCAACAATACATGGACTTCTCGTCCCGCTTGGATATCCCCGATTTGCATTTCATCCCGTTGTCAGCGTTACATGGTGACAATGTCGTCGATGCTAGTGAAAACATGCCGTGGTACGATGGTGCGACGTTTATGCATTTTTTGGAATCGGTCTACATTGGTTCTGACAGTAACTTACAAGATTTCCGTTTCCCAGTGCAGTTGGTGTTGCGTCCGGATTTAGATTTCCGTGGCTTCAGTGGCACAGTGGCATCGGGTATTGTACGTACTGGCGATGAAATCATCGTGATGCCGTCGGGGAAGAAGAGTTCTGTGGCGAGGATCGTAACAGCCGACGGTGATTTAGACGAAACTTTTGCAGGGCAATCGGTGACGATAACATTGGCCGATGAAATTGACTGCAGTCGTGGCGATATGATTGTTCGCCCTGGTAATGTTCCGCAAACCAAACAGCAAGTTGATGCGATGTTGGTTTGGATGTCCGAGCAGGCGATGGTGCCGGGTAAAGAATACCTTGTTAAGCAAACGACTAAGATGACGACGGGAAATATATCGACGCTGCGGTATCGAGTGGACGTGAATACTCTGCATCGTCAGGACGCTCCGACGTTGGAACTTAATGAAATTGGTCGCGTTGCATTGTCGATGACAGAGCCGTTGATTTTCGATGGTTATAAAAAGAATCATGCTACAGGTTCGTTTATTCTAGTGGATCGTTTATCGAATATAACCGTCGCGGCGGGGATGATTCTGAACCGAGAATCGGATGATGCGAAGGATGATCTTTGGAGTCAAAAAAACACTCAGCAAGAAGAACTTGGTAGCGTCGGGGCGGATGAGCGATCTGCTAGGTTTGGTCAACAGGCAGTGACGTTGCTAATTACAGGGCTCACGAATTCGGGCAAGACTACATTGGCTTATACGCTTGAACGGCGGTTGTTTAATCTGGGGCGCACATGTATTGTCCTTGATGGTGTGAACATGCGTCGCGGGTTAAGCAAAGACTTAGGATTCAGTGCGGACGATCGTAGTGAAAACTTACGTCGTAGTGCCGAAGTTGCATGTTTAATGAATGCGGCGGGGTTGATTTGCATTAGTGCGTTTGTGGCACCGAGTGAAGAAGTCCGTCAGAAAGCGGCGCAAAAAGTGGGTGTGGAACGTTTCATGACGATTCATTTAAGTACGCCTGTGGATGTTTGTCGCGAGCGTGACGAAAACGGGATATACGCCAAAGCCGATGCTGGCGAGATCAATAATTTCCCGGGCGTAACGTCAGAATATGAAATCCCAACCGCTGCAGATCTGACGTTGGACACAACGGATCTCCCCGTCGAACAATGTGTTGACCAGATCATCGAATTGCTTGAAGCCCGCGACATTTATTAAGCAAGCACCCGCCGGCGAATTGTTTCCCGCCCAGGCGGAGGTAAACTCCCTGTAAGACACTGACATTATACCATCGCGTTTTATTCGGTGGGGGGAAAGAGGGTTGGTTTGTTGCCAGCGGCGCCTACTTGAGTTCGGCAGGTGTCAGTGTTACGCTGAATATCGCGTATAACACTTGATTAACTACACTTTTACTCGCTGCGGATCGCATGGCTATAACACAAACTACGCTTGATACACTCGCTACTTTTGATTCTCCCACAATTTGCAACGTCATTGAATTGTTCGACGTGCGGCCTCGTAATACAGGCTACATGGATCATCGGGTACAGTGCAACTTCCCCGAATTTAAACCTATGGTTGGCTTCGCAGCCACCGCTTGCTTTCGCTCCGACGCGCCACCTGCCGGCGGCGAGGCGTATGGTTCATTGCAAGCACAACTCGCTCAGTTTCAAGAACTTCCTGGACCCGCCGTAGTCGTTTTTCAAGATATCGATGATCCGGCCGTCTCAGCTGTTTTTGGCGAAGTAATGTGCTCGACTTATCAGGCCTACGGATCCGTTGGCTTAGTGACCAATGGCGGCGGACGCGATTTACTACAGGTCAAAGCACTTGGATATAACGTCTTTACTGGTTCGACGATGGTTGCGCACGCCTATTGCCATATGTTACATCTGGGATTACCCGTTCGAGTGGCAGGCTTAATGGTTAACCAGTGTGATCTATTACACGGCGACGCTAACGGTGTTACCAATATCCCCTTGGATATTGTGGAGGAACTTGTCGATATTACGCCCGAGTTTCTTGCGGCGGAAGATATCATTATGGACTATGTTAAATCCAATGAGCAAAAGACCGTAGAAGAGTTTACACGCCGACGGGTCGAGTTCCAAGATGTGGTCGCTACTTTGCGAAGTCGGGTTTCACGGACAGGCAATTGACCGCGGACAGATAACAAGTCACAACTAATGCAGCCTTCTGTAAAAAATAATTTCACCACAACCAATAATATTTTAGGTAACCATCGTGACACCAGCTGAAGTACTGCGACTGTGCCGAGAGAACGACGTGAAAGCGGTTGACCTACGGTTTGTTGATTTGCATGGAATTTGGCACCACACGACGATTCCGGTCAAGAAATTGGTAGAGGAAGTATTTGAAACGGGCCTCGGTTTTGATGGTTCAAGTATTCGAGGGTGGCAGACGATCAATGAGAGTGACATGCTGATGATTCCGCAGGCGAATACTGCGTTCATTGATCCTTTCACAGAGCTGCCAACTTTAAACTTGATCTGTAACATACAAGATCCCATTACCGGCGAAGACTACTCACGTGACCCTCGTAATATCGTGCAAAAAGCAGCGAACTTTCTGCAGGCGAGTGGTGTCGCGGACAAAGCGTTTTTTGGCCCTGAAGCGGAGTTCTTTATTTTCGATGATATTCGGTTCGATCAAACGGAACGGGAAGGATATTATCAAATTGACAGTGTGGAAGGGCAGTGGAATCGAGGAAGTAAAACGGAAAAACCTAATCTGGGCTACAAAATTCCGTATCAAGGGGGCTATTTTCCAGTCCCGCCAACAGATCATCATATGGATATCCGTAATGAGATGATGCGGACGATGATTAAATGTGGTCTCGACGTGGAATGCCAGCACCATGAAGTTGGCACGGCGGGTCAAGGTGAAATCGATTTGCGATATCAATCGATCACCGAGATGGCTGACCAGGTGATGATCTATAAATATATTGTTCGCAATGTTGCGTTTAAGAATAACCGAACGGCGACTTTCATGCCCAAACCTATTCTTAACGACAACGGATCCGGAATGCATGTGCACATTTCATTGTGGAAAGATGACGCTCCACTGTTCGCTGGAAGTGACTACGGTGGGCTTAGTGAAATGGGGTTGCACGCAATTGGTGGATTACTCAAGCACGCCCCGAGTTTGCTTGCGTTTACCAATCCTACGACAAACAGTTACAAACGATTGGTCCCAGGTTTTGAGGCACCGGTTCACTTAGCATATTCTCAACGCAACCGTTCGGCCGCTTGTCGCATTCCGATGATTAATAACATTCCGAGCGCCAAGCGAGTAGAATTTCGATGTCCCGATCCTAGTTGCAATCCGTACTTGGCTTTTTCTGCAATGTTGATGGCGGTGATTGATGGTATTCAAAACAAAATAAGCCCCGGCGACCCATTAGATTGCGATATCTATTCACTCGATGAGGAAGATGCCGCAACAGTTGCTCGAACACCGGAAAGCTTGAGTCAAGCGTTGGATGCATTAGCGGCGGATCACGAGTATTTATTGCGAGACGATGTTTTCACACCCGATGTGATTGACACTTGGATTCAAACCAAGCGTGACCATGAAGTCCGCCCGATGCAGACGCGTCCTCATCCGCACGAATTCAATTTGTATTACGATTGCTAGAAACTCGTGATTACTGATTTGTATAGATTTCACCACGGGCAGCAACAGAGAGATGTCTTTTATGATAGTCCGAATTAGATCTGCAGTGTCGATGGTCGTTATGTTGAGCATCCTGTTTATTGGTTTTGCAGCAAATCTTTGTGGGGGGGATATTTCAACCCTAGCAGGCACTGGGCAAGGTGGAAATAACGGTAACCAAGGCAATGCCACACGCGTGCATGTCGCTCAACCGTTTGGTGTGGAAATTGGTCCCGCCGGCGCATTGTATGTGACGGAGGTCGGTAATCACCGGATTATGCGAGTGGACCGCAAGACGAATCAACTAACAACGATTGCAGGTACCGGTAAGGCAGGTTATTCAGGAAATCGTGAAGAGGCAATGAACGCCGTTTTGCGAGAACCGTATGAATTACGATTTGCCAAAAATGGGGATATCTATTTTGTCGAAATGAAAAATCATATTGTCCGCAAAATCGAGGCATTGACCAATACGGTCCGTTTGGTTGCCGGAATAGGCACAGCGGGATTTGCTGGCGATGGTGGTGCGGCTACGGCGGCTGCACTAAACAATCCGCACAGCATTGCACTCGATGACCAAGGTTTCCTATACATTGCCGATATTGGGAATCACCGTATTCGGCGGGTTAACTTGGAGACGGGAATAATCGATACGATTGCCGGCACCGGCGAAAAGAAATTGCCGACTAACGAGTCATTAGCTCGAGGCAATGCGATGCTTGGACCTCGTGCGCTTTACCATAATAAAGGGATGCTGTGGATTGCATTGCGTGAAGGGCACAGTGTGTGGAGTTTGAATCTGAAAAGTGGGCGATTGCAACATATCGCAGGCACTGGAGAAAAAGGATTCACCGGCGATACTGGAGCACCTCTGCAGGCCACGTTTAATGGTCCCAAAGGGATCGCCGTCGGTCCGCAAGGACGCCTGTTTGTTGTTGATACTGAAAACCAAGCGATTCGAATGATCGATTTGAAACAAAATGTAATATCCACTGTCTGTGGGTTTGGTCCCCAAGGTCGCGGATCCGGCGGTGACGGATCCGATGCGACAAAAGCTCAAATGGGGCGACCACATGGTATTTGCGTTGATGCAAACGGAGTGGTGTATGTCGGAGATACGATGAATCATCGAGTTCGATTTTTTACCGCTCCCAATGTCACTGAAAAATAACGTACAATGAGTCGGCACTTAAGTAGTACTTTTTTACCACATGAAATATTTCAGTTTTCTGTTTAAATTGCGGAGCATTCCCATGAATCGTCGTGTCGTTTTTTCCTTAATTACAATCAGTGTTTGTCTAACGTTTTTATCCGGCATCCCAGGTTTAACGGATTTGACTGTAACAGCAGTAGAACCCGGTTCGCTGAAGGTAGGTTTGATCGGACTTGATACCTCACACAGCATTGCTTTTACCAAAGCATTGAATGCTGACGATGCAGCGGCAGACATCGCGCATTGTCGTGTCGTGATTGCCTATCCGCAGGGGAGCGCAGATATTGAATCAAGTGCTTCACGAATTCCAGAATACACCAAACAAATAGCAGACATGGGAATTAAAATAGCTTCATCGGTTAAAGAAGTTATCGCCGATGTCGATGTTGTACTGTTGGAAACGAATGACGGTCGCCCTC
>JABHUV010000251.1 GCA_018658605.1 Planctomycetaceae bacterium
CCGATGGTAAACAAGTCGTCGCTTTTTTTGGAAAAGGTGGCTTGCACAGTCTGGACGCTATTTCCGGAGATATCCAGTGGTCGCGCGACCTTGGTACTTTTGAGGGCCCGTGGGGCACCGGTGCTTCCCCGATTTTTGTGGGGGACTTGGTAGTGCAGAATTGTGATGCGGACAATGAATCGTCATTAATGGCGTTTGATCGTGACAGTGGTAAGACCGCTTGGAAAACGCAGCGGGATACGATTCGAGGGTGGAGTACTCCCGTTGTTTTTCGAGCTGAAGGACAGGATGAGATTGTGCTTAATGGCCATAGTCAAGTGATTTCATATAATCCTGTAACTGGCGCAGAAAACTGGAAATGTACGGCACCGGGAGGACGTGGTACTCCTACACTTGCCGTAACCTCCGACGCCGTAATTGCCATTCCTGGTCGAACCGGGTTTATGATTGCGATCCAGCCAGGAGGCAGTGGTGATATTACGGGAAAACGAGAATTATGGCGAGTGCCGCGTACCGGTGGACGTGATCTACCTAGCCCTATTGCGGTTGATGATTTTGTGGTGATTACCCGCCTCAGACCCGGATTGATAAGCTGTTATCAGGTAAATGATGGTAAGGAACTGTGGACAGCACGTGTAGCCGGTGCGTTTTCATCATCCCCGATAGCGATTAACGGTGTGATTTATACTGTGACGGAGGAAGGGAAAATTATCGTTTTTAAACCCGGAGATAAGTACGCTCCGATTTCGACCAGTGATATTGGAGCGGATTTGGAAGAAGTGTTTCGCGCCAGTCCTGCTGCTTTTGACGGTCATTTACTAGTGCGATCCGACCAGTTTTTGTATTGCTTGGGCAGCGGCAAATAACCTCACAAATTAACACGAATGCGTTAAGCAGATTTGTGGATTAAAAAATTGTAGCTTACTATTTGGGCAGCTTATTTGTTTGCTGCATTCGATTCCAATGCACGCGGGCTACGTCCCACATGTATGAATTAATTCCGGCATGGCCGAGTAGTTGCGGGGCGGCGGCGAGTTGGATGTATTTGCGAGCCAACTTTGGTTTACCAGTGACTTCATAGTACAGCCCCAAATAAAGATGAGCATAAAACGCCCGTGTTGCGTGCACTTCTTTGCTGGGCTCGCCCTGCTCTACTGCTTGTAGCACATCTGCGGGGGTGGCCATGCCGCGGTACATTTCGAAAACTTTCATCATTGGAATACGGCGGTCATTTTCAATGGGCAGCATGACCTTCCTAGCTTTAGCGACTCCACTATCAGGTACCATGCACAAAAACCGCCAGACCGAATTTTCAACATCTTGATTGTGATACGTTTGATAGAGTTCGAATTGGGACGCTCCTTGTTTGTACTGTTGTGCGTAATACATACTGATGCCCCGTTCCCATTGACGTGATTCGATTTTGGGGTCTAACATCACATAGCGATTGAAGTCGCGGACGGATTGTTGAAAGGAAGCTTGTTGGAAGTGAATGCGTCCGCGGAGATAAAAGACAACGGCGATTGTATTGTCAAGTTTTTCGATTTGATTTAGTAATTTGATGGCTTGCGGGAACTGTCGAGCAGTTTGTGCAGCGGAGACTTGTTGTAACAGCGACTTAATTTGCGTTTCCTGCAACGCAGTTGCGTCCTGACAGTGACCAATAGAGCTGTAAAAGCATGTGATAGCGCAGATGCTTAGAATTAATTTGGGTAAGTGCAAAGAACAGGACCTTTACTAAGAGAAAGTGTGTGTTGTTTGTGTAGTGCCCCGTATTTGTAGTGGGCTGGTCGTTATACTAATACATTGTACGTAAATGTAAGATGTTGTGACTCGTTTCGGACGGTACGATAGCGGATAACAGTGGATAAAAAATTGAAAATATATGCGGAGGGGTTCGGTTTGATACGCAAGAGATCTGTATTGTGGCT
Source organism: Planctomycetaceae bacterium (assembly GCA_018658605.1). The sequence goes on from JABHUV010000251.1 coordinate 1,932, forward strand.
GCTGGTATTAGCTGCCACGGCGAGTGGTGATATTTGTGATCAAGTGCAGGCACAACGTCGACCCAATATTTTGCTGGCGATTTCTGATGACCAATCGTTCGCACACAACTCTCAAATGAATGCTGCAGAGATATCGACTCCAGGGTTTGACCGCATTGCCAAGGAAGGCATTTGGTTTGTAAATGCGGTCGCTGCTTCCCCAGGGTGTAGCCCATCGCGTGCTAGTTTGTTGACAGGTCGCTATCCATGGCAAAACCAACAAGCAGGAACACATGCTAGTTCGTTTCCAATGTCACTCAAGACCTATCCCGAATTGCTACAGCACGCCGGATATCATGTCGGCTATACAGGTAAACCGTGGGGCCCTGGGAATTGGAAGATTTCCGGACGCACACAAAATCCAGCAGGACCCGCCTTTGATAAGCACAAAGCGAAGCCACCTGGGGACGGAATTAGCAACAAGGATTATGCGAGCAATTTCAAATCATTTTTGGAGTCGCGGCAAGACGATCAACCGTTCTGTTTTTGGTTTGGCGCTCACGAACCGCATCGAGGGTTTGAGGCCGGGATTGGCACTCGATTGGGGAAAGATATTACTAAAGTCGATGTTCCGTCATTTCTGCCAGATGTTGAAACCGTTCGCTCTGATGTGTTGGACTATTATGTTGAAATTGAGCACTTTGACTCTCATCTTTCTATAATGATTAAGTTGCTTGATGAGTTGGGTGAGCTAGATAATACGCTGATTGTGGTGACGAGCGACAATGGCATGGCCTTTCCGCGGGCTAAGGCGAATTGCTACGAATATGGAATTCATGTTCCGTTGGCAATGCGTTGGGGTGATCGCATCAAGCCAGAACAGTCGTTCTTGGATATGGTTAGTTTTGTTGATCTAGCTCCTACTTTTTTGACCATCGCTGGCGTTGCCGTGCCGCCAGAAATACAAGGGCGCAGCCTCGTCGATTTGTTTGATCACGGAACGCAGTTTGAACAAGGTGCGGGTGCGGATGCAGAGGTTGTGTTTAGTTCTCGCGAACGGCATTCGTCCTCGCGATATGATAATTGGACCTATCCTCAGCGGGCGATGCGCAGTAATCAGTATTTGTTGATTCGAAATTTTAAACCGGATCGTTGGCCTGCCGGAGATCCGCAAAAGTATGACAGTCCGGGACAATTAGGACGTGAGCATGGTGGTTATCATGACATCGACGCTTGTCCAACGTTGACCGTTTTGGTTAAAGGGCGAGAGGAATCTGGAATTGAATCTTTTTTTCACTTGGCCGTAGACCATCGACCGGTATGGGAATTGTTTGATATTCGAGCAGACCCATCGTGTTTGAACAATCTGATCGACCAAAAAGGAAATCACCGCTTGCAAACTCAGCTCCAAAATAAAATGCTTCGCTTTCTGAAAGAAACGGGTGATCCTCGAATGGTCGGCGATGGTGATATTTGGGAATCCTATAAGCGATATAGCCCGATCCGGAAATTCCCAGCACCGGTTTCTGTGCCACGGTCTAAATAACGCTAGGTATCCGAGAATTAACGTTCAGACAAGAGGTAGATTAATGCCACGTGCCTTCGTCGTAATCGCAACAGTCTTTTGTTGTCTGGTGGCTAATGCTGTTGTCGTTGCCGCCGATGATGGATTCAGTAAAGTTTGGCAGCGTCACACGATTGATGATTCATCGCGCGGTGCTGATGGTGCGCGTTTGTTAGATGCCAACGGTGATGGGCAATTAGACTTAGTGACACCTTGGGAAGAAGGCGGGGAAATTCATATCTGCTTACATCCGGGCGATGCCGCGGTTAATAAACCATGGCCACTAGTGGTAGTCGGGCGAGTTGACTCACCAGAGGATGCCGTACTTGTGGACTTAGATGGCGACGGAGCTGTGGACGTTGTCAGTAGTTGTGAAGGGGCTGTGCGTAGTATGTTTGTGCACTGGGCTCCTCAAGCTAAAGAGGATTATCTTGACGCCGCTAAATGGGAAACAGCCGTGATTTCCGTTACTGAGTCTAAACAAGCTTGGATGTATGCTTTACCGATGGAAATTGATGGTCAAAGTGGGATCGATTTGGTGGTAGCTTCCAAAGGGGAACAAGCTAGTGTTGGGTGGTTACAGGCACCATCGAATCCACGTGACTTATCCGCTTGGAAGTACCATCGCTTGTACGATGCGGGTTGGGTCATGTCGCTCATTGCAACCGACGTGAATCATGACGGTCAGGATGATGTCGTGGTTTCTGATCGGAAAGGACCGAATCGGGGCGTGCTATGGCTGGAACACCCAGGTCGGAAAATTAGGTCTGCACCGAATGTGTGGAAAGAACACCGTGTCGGTGGAAATTCGCACGAGGTGATGTTCTTAGATGTCGCAGATATTAATGGTGATGACTGTGAAGACATCGTGGTAGCGACACATCAAGCTGAGATACTGCTGTTTATGCGTGAAGAATATTCACAACAACCTGTATGGAAACGTGACGTGGTGCCAGCTCCGTATGGCTTAATGAAAGGCAAATCTGTAGCCGTTGGTGACTTGGATTTAGATGGTTTGCTAGACATTGTTCATAGCACAGAACCCAATGCAGGACCACGTCGACCTGGCGTCACTTGGCTGAAGAATCTAAACCACGAAGGCGTTCAAAAAGGACTCGAATTTGACGTACGACAAATGAGTTCACTCGCAGGTAAGAAGTTTGACTTGTTGCAGATCATGGACGTTGATCACGATGGCGATTTAGATGTGATTACTTGTGAAGAGCGAGATAATTTGGGGCTGTTTTGGTATGAAAACCCCCATCGTTAGCAGCACCAGGCAAGGTCAAGCCATTTATGTTTCCAGTCCGGCATATCTTTACCGGAGGTCGAGCAACCATAGTTCGTGTAGTTTTTGCAATGCGGTGACACGTTCGGGGTTTTGTGCGGCGAGGTTGGTCAACTCGCTGGGGTCCTCGTCTAGATTCACGAGAAACAGCTTGTCTGCCTTGGTGAGCGGAGCCTTTTGACTGGTATCGTTCGGATTGCCAAGCAGTTTCCAGGGACCCTGTCGTACAGCCCAAGCTGGGTTTTTACCTCCACCGGTTTGCCAATGAAAAACATCATGCGGGCTCTTTTCACTGTTTGATTGAATCAGCTTGCTAATGTCAGTTCCATCGATGCGATGTGCTGGCAATTGAATTCCGGTTAGGTTGGCCAGTGTTGGCAGCCAGTCACAAGCGGTAGCCAGTTGTCCGCGTACTTGATTTGTTGGAATGTGTCCTGGCCAACTGATAATGGCAGGCACACGAATGCCTCCTTCAAATAGACTGAATTTTGCACCGCGATAAATCCCAGCGCTACCGCCACCGCCAAAGGTGCGAACTTCTTGCGAATGGCCATGGTCGGACTGATAGACGATGATCGTGTTTTTGAGGATACCAAGTTCTTCGACTTGGGACAGCAACTTGCCGATCATTTCGTCCATGGTTGAGACCATCGTGGCATACCTGCGTCGGGGTTCCTTGAGGTGTTTGTAGGCGGCCCGCCATTTTTCAGTTCCTTGCAGAGGGTAATGCGGAATGTTCATGGCAAAATACATGAAGAATGGTTTTTCGGATTTCTGTTTTATGAACTGCGAGGCTTGCTCTACCATGAGTTCCGGAAAGTACTGACCATCCCGCCACACTTCTTGGCCATTGCGGTAAAGGTCATGCCGGTTAGGGCCATTCCAATAAAAGAAATGCGAATAGTTGTCGATGCATCCACCCATATGTCCGAAGGAGTAATCAAAACCTTGGCTGTTTGGCATCGTGTCTTTATTAAAGCCCAAATGCCACTTCCCAATGTGTGCTGTTCGGTAGCCAGCAGAGCGGAACATCTCAGCCATCGTGATTTGTGAACTTGGCATGCCGTTACCACCAGGTTGCGAAGAGACGTTACCGGGTACACCTGCGCGTTGGGGGAAACGACCCGTAAGAACAGCTGCGCGTGATGGTGAGCAGACGGGGGCCGCTGCATAGAACTGGCTAAATCGCACGCCTTGTGTCGCGAGTTTATCTAATTCCGGGGTGATGAGATCTTTGGCACCATAACAGTTAAGATCGACTGTACCCTGATCGTCGGTATAGATCAAAATTACGTTAGGTGGTTGTGCGTTAGCGTTGGTGCTGGAAATAAATAGGCTCAGCATCAATATTGTGCAGCCCGCACATGAAACGACACGAGGGAATAGTTTATTCATTTTCTTTTGCTTGCCATATTTCGTTAGAAGAAACGTCAAAAGCGGTTAGATTACCGCCTCCAAAACAATAAGTATCGATGCAGACTAAGTGCCCAAAGTCCAGAATGTTGCCATGGGTTTGTGGTGTGTGGCCGACGATGACTCGTTTACCGCTTTTGTGTGGTCCTGGTTGAAAATCTAACAAATGCGTCCAATAGCGTATTTGGTCTTCTTGGTCAGCAAGTGGTGAACCGGGTAAGTAATTAGCATGGACGAAAAGATGATCTTCGGTTTCGTAAAATGGCAGGCATTGACGCATGAAATCGAGATGTTCCACGGGGATATTAGCAAAGTCACCGCCATAACTTTCGATGGTTTGTTGCCCGCCAAACTGCAGCCATAAATCTCGCATGACTGATTCTTTTACTGCGTCGAGCATCATGATTTCATGATTACCTAACAGGGGTACAACTTGAAATTGTTCGCTTAGCTCGATCACAATTTCTAGAACTCGTTTGGAGTTGGGGCCACGATCCATATAATCGCCAAGAAAAACGATAGTGTCTTGCGGGGTTAACTCGATTGCTGCCAGCAGTCGTTGCAGCGCCTGGGCACAACCATGAATGTCACCGACGGCGATAGTACGCGCGGGAGAGTCAGTTTGTTTGATGTCGTGGTTGGTGTCAGTCATTCGATTTGGTGTTAGTTTAATTCGGGATCTGTTGTTAGTTTATCATTTCCGAGGACCTCTTTCAGTACATGGTCCCCTAATCGTTGACACATGCTTTTCCAAGGATCCTCGCATGGCGTGAATATATCAGTCGCCGAAGCAGGCGTTGTAAGCCAGCCGCCAGCTTTGATTTCAGCTTCGAGTTGCCCAGGTTGCCATCCCGCGTAACCGGCAAATACCCGATACGGTAGTGTTTTCTTTGAAATCAATTTTACCAGATTTGATTTTTGTGAAGAAACATAAACTCCACTTAGAATCCGCTGTTCGCTGTATTCAGCCCGAGTATGCAAGACCATGACAGGACCTTCGACGGGCCCACCCACATGTAAAACACCTTCCCCAGGAAAGGAGGATCCCGTCATCGCTTCCCAAAGATTATCTAATTCACTATTGGTTGGTCTGTTGGTAATCAAACCAATGGCCCCCTCTTCATCGTGTTGTAAAATGAGGACAAGACTTCGGTTGAAATGTTGATCTACGACGACCGGTGGTGCAATTAAAAAGTGGCCTTGTAACGAAGTCATGGAAATGCCGCCAATAATATTACGAGATTGGTTTTAGGCTGGGAAAGTCTCTTGCCATAGGCAGCCCGCCCACGAAAGGCCGACGCCAAATCCGATCAGCATGTTTTGATGCCCCGGCTGTAGTTCACCCGAAGTTCGCATTTGATGGATTAGGATCGGTAACGTAGAAGATACCGTGTTGCCGACATCTTGTAAGTGAATAGGGACTTTGCTAGAGGGTAGTTGCAATCGTTGCGTGAGTTCTTCGAGCATCTTTCTGGTCGCTTGATGCATTAGGTAAAAGTCAATATCGCCAGCGGATAGATTTGAATTCTGCATAACTTGGGTTACTAACTGAGGCACAGCGTCTACGGTAAAGCTGATTAGGCTGGGGCCATCCATATAGAGGTCGCTATTCCAGCGGTGGCGATTACGTGGTTTCATAGGTTCCCGCATACCACTCTTGGTGAGTAGTAACATGTCGGCTCCTGCGCCATTGGTGCCGAACTTGAAGTGTTGCAGTGTCGGTTCGTCGGCGGCTTCAATCAGCGTTGCCGCGGCTCCATCACCGAAAATGGTTCGCAAGCTACGGTCTTCCGGATCGATATATTTTGAGTAGGTCTCGGCAGTGATAAACAAAATCCGTTTTGCTGCGCCACTTTTGATTAGTCCGTCGACCATGGCGAGTCCGTAAACATATCCTGAGCAACCCAGATTGAAATCCAGCGCACCACAACTTGTGGACAACCCGAGTCTTTGTTGCATCAGGCAGGCCGTAGTGGGGAGTGGATAGTCGGGAGTTTGGGTGCAAAAGAATAGGAAGTCAATAGATTTGGGGTCGATATCATGTTCGGCAAATAACTTTTCAGCTGCTGCGACACCAAGATCTGATGCGAGTTCGTGTTCTTCGGCGATATGACGTTGGAAGATTCCCGTCTTTTCGTAAATCAGATCCAGATTCCATTTTGGATAGAGTTGCTGAAGGTCATCATTTGATTCAACCCTTTGAGGAAAATGGATTTCAATAGGACCAATGGCTGCGTGTTTCACCGATAATTCCTCAAATACTATTTATAAGCCGAACTGAAAAATCCAATGTCTGTTGCGTCAGGGCAATTTGAAAAGGTAGTTTCTGCAAGTGCTCGGTCACTCTATTAATGTATGCTTGATTTAGAGTATCATTTGTTGGGTTGGTTTTTTGTTTATTAATCAATTACCCGTTATTGATGACTTGTTGCTAAGGGTAATTATCGACAACTAGTCGCTCATGCTGCCACCGATCGCAAGTTAATACCCATAAATTAGCACTGAATCAATTCAACCACGATACACCTCGAGCGTCGTTTGGTCAATTAACCGCAGCAGTTTAGATTAGATTCAGTATTATATGCAGGCTCTTGAATTAACGCGAAAAACATGGTTTCCCCTTTAAAAACAACGGATAGTACTTTTGACCTTGATGGGTATATTTCGCGACGATCAGTGCTGCGAAATGTAATTGGAGGGAGCGGTAGTTTGCTGTTTGCCGTGAGCGGTGATTGGGCAGGTGCTAGTGAACCGTCCCTGACAGCGGGTAAGCAGTGGCTGCAGTTTCATTACGCCGATGCGCCGCGAGGGTTTGAGGAAATATTGGCAAAGTTAAAACAATTGCCGCTGCGGTTATCCGAAGTTTATGGGAGTCCAGCGACCGTCGGAGCAGTCAATGTGCTTATTTTTCCTAATCGTCAGCAGTATTTTTCGCATTTAGAAAAAACGTTACCCAAGGCACCTAGGCGTAATTCCTTGTTCATTGTACGTAGTGGGCAGCCTACGATTCTAGCCGTTCAGGGTGAGACACTGCGGCAAGATTTAATGCATGAAGCAGTCCATTCCTTGAATCACTTGACGTTTCGCAATACATCGATGCCTTTGTGGATGGACGAAGGATTGGCGGAGTGGGCGGAGGATTCCGTAGAACAGCAATTACGAGTCCATGGAAAAGCTTTGCGGCAATTATTGGGGGGGCAACGCATCCTGTTGCCTGAACCCATAAGCTTAGCGGCGTTGGAGAAAATTAAATCCACAACCAGAGCGGATGCAGTCGACTATGCTGCCAGTTGGGCATGGTGTCGATTTTTATTGTCCGGAGAATATGGGTGCCGTGGCGTTTGGAATCGATATTTACAGGATATTCTAGGTGGACAGCAAGCGGGGCGTTTAAATCACCGCTTAGCACTGACAGTACCGGATTATGAACAAAGGTTTCTCAGGTTTCTGACGAGCATTTGATTTTCGCCCTTATGTAAACGGCTAGTAAAACTATAATCAAGTTTCCACTGCTAACGGACAACGATACTCTCGCGTTTAAGTTGACACGTTAATCGGATCCGAATAATCGACGTTTGCCTTGTTGTGACGAAAGTGCTTTATGAATCTTACAGAACTAATAACCGCGATTGACGCTAAAACAGCGAAGATTGGAATTGTGGGATTAGGATATGTCGGATTACCGCTAGTACGCGCGTTTGTTGAAACTGGTTACATAACAATTGGTTTCGATGTTGATTCCGCAAAAATCGAACAGTTACGCCAGGGCCAAAGTTATATTCAACACATATCGGGCGATTGGGTATCCAAGCAAATCGCGGCGGGTAAGTTTGACGCGACCGATCAGCTTGATCGCTTGGCCGAGGCGGATGCCATTTTGATTTGTGTGCCAACACCGCTTAACGAAAGTCGTGACCCAGATTTGACGTATGTTGAACAAACGGTGAAGAGTATTGCTCAAGTACTGCGACCCGGTCAGTTGATCGTCCTCGAGAGTACAACGTACCCCGGTACAACACGGGATGTCGTGTTGCCATTGCTAACCGTATCCGGCTTGACACTTGGCGACGATTTTTTCTTAGCTTATAGCCCAGAACGCGAAGATCCAGGTAATCAAGACTTTAACGCTCAACAAATTCCCAAAGTTGTGGGTGCAATGGATGCTGCGAGTTTGGACTTGGCCAATACTTTGTATGGTCACGCTATGTCCGAGACAGTACCCGTGTCGAGTTGTGAAGTAGCAGAAGCGTGCAAAATTCTTGAAAACACATATCGCAGTGTAAACATTGCGATGGTCAACGAATTGAAGGTATTGTTCGATGAAATTGATATCGATATTTGGGAAGTTATCGCCGCAGCAAAAACAAAACCATTTGGGTTTCAGGCTTTCTATCCAGGACCAGGTTTAGGCGGGCATTGCATTCCGATCGATCCATTTTACTTGAGTTGGATTGCTCGCTGCCACGGATTGACAACGCGTTTTATTGAATTAGCAGGTGAAGTGAATGCTTCGATGCCCGAATATGTATTATCGCGAGTCGTTGAGCAATTAAATGAAAAAGGCTTGTCAGTCAACGGCGCCAAAATCGGGATATTGGGTGTCGCCTATAAAAAGGACATTGATGATCCTCGCGAGAGTCCATCTTTTAGATTAATGGAGTTGTTGACCGAGCGCGGGGCGCAACTGAGTTATAGTGATCCGTGGATTGCTGTGCTGCCAAAAATGCGAAGTTTTACCGTCCCTGATTTACAGAGTTGTGAGTTGACGGCGGCTTATCTCGAGGAATTAGATTGTGCGGTGATTTGCACAGATCATTCCGCTTTTGATTATCAAATGATTGCTGATCATGCCAGTTGTGTTGTTGACACACGTAACGCCATGGCTGCTGTGGAGCATTGCAAGGCTAACATTACCAAGGCGTAGAGCGTAGCACGTTGAGGTTGCCGATTTCTGTGCGGTGGTAACTGCCCATGTAAGCGAATGTTCGCCGTTGAACCCGTTTGTTGTGGTTCATTAGATTAAATGTTCAGAGTATACTGCTGTTTGAGCGAGGCTCAAAAATAACCTAAAAGAAAGATTGAATGGAAATGAATGCGGATCTAAGTGGATCGTTAGAAACAGCGAGTAGTCCTCGAACCATGTTTGAAAAGATATGGAGTAATCATATTGTGCATGCCGAAACGGGGCGGCAGACATTGCTATACATTGACTTGCACTTGATTCATGAAGTGACAAGCGCTCAAGCTTTTGAAGGCTTGCGTTTAGCGCAGCGCACAGTGCGCCGCCCAGAACTTACAATTGCAACTCCCGATCACAATGTACCCACGACTGATCGTAGTTTGCCGATCGCCGATCCGATCGCCCAGATTCAGATTGATACACTGCGGAAAAATTGCATCGACAATAAGATCACTATTTTCGATATTGATAGCATCAATCAAGGTATCGTGCATATCATCGGACCGGAAATGGGATATACTCAGCCCGGCATGACGATTGTATGTGGTGACAGTCATACGGCTACTCACGGAGCCTTCGGTGCGTTGGCATTCGGGATTGGTACTAGCGAAGTTGAGCACGTACTGGTTACGCAGACCTTGCCGCAAGATAAACCTAAAACGATGGAATTGCGAGTCGAAGGAGAACTTGCACCGGGCGTGACTGCCAAGGACTTAGTTTTATATCTTATCGGTGACTTGACGACATCTGGTGGAACGGGCTATGTGCTGGAGTACACCGGTGATGCGATTCGCCAGCTTTCTATGGAAGAGCGCATGACCGTGTGTAATATGTCGATCGAAGCAGGTGCGCGGGCAGGAATGATTGCTCCGGACGAGACGACTTTTGAATATGTTCGAGGAAAACAACAGGCCCCCGCTGATATGGAAGCAGCTATTGCTTGTTGGAGCCAACTCCCGTCTGATACTGGTGCACTCTACGATGCGACGCGAGTTTATGCTGCTAGTGAAATTCAACCACAAGTAACTTGGGGTACCAATCCCGGTCAAGTGATCGCTATTAATGCACCAATTCCCTCTCCAGCCGATTTCACGGATGAAGTTGATCAGAAGAGTACCCAAAGTGCATTGGATTATATGGGGCTTATCGCTGGAAGCAAACTGTCGGACGTGGAAGTAAATCGAGTGTTTATCGGTTCGTGTACCAATGCCAGGATTGAAGATTTAAGAGCTGCTGCGGCGATTGCTAAAGGTCGGAAAGTTGCTGATAGCGTGAGTGCGATGGTTGTTCCCGGAAGTGGTGTTATTAAGCGGCAAGCCGAAGCTGAAGGGTTAGACCAAATTTTCACGGACGCCGGCTTCCAGTGGCGTGAAGCGGGTTGTAGTATGTGCTTGGCAATGAACCCAGATAAGTTAGAACCTGGTGAGCGATGTGCGTCTACGAGCAATCGGAATTTTGAAGGTCGTCAGGGAAAAGGGGGACGGACGCATCTGGTTTCGCCCGCGATGGCAGCGGCGGCGGCGGTAGCTGGAGCATTTGTTGATGTGCGAGAGTTTTAGAGAGTCTTTGCTAGTGTAATTTAAAGTGCAAAAGAACATTTGGAATTTTGAAAAACACAAAGGGAATTTAGAGATGGAAGCATTTATCAAGCATTGTGGAATTACCGCCGCACTAGATCGTGCCAATGTGGATACAGATCAGATTATTCCCAAGCAATTCCTAAAACGCATCGAACGAAGCGGGTTTGGGAAATTCCTTTTCTTTGACTGGCGATTCAATGACGATGGGACGGACAATGCCGAATTCGAATTGAACCAACCAGCAGTTCAAGGAGCGACCGTGCTGCTAACAAAGCGCAATTTTGGCAGTGGTTCGAGTCGAGAACATGCCGTCTGGGCACTGGCGGATTATGGTTTTCGTTGTGTGATTGCTCCGGGCTATGCGGATATATTCTTTAACAACTGTTTTAAAAACGGCGTACTGCCGATTGTCGTGCCGGAAAATCAAATCGAGCAACTTTTTGCGAATGTCGCCACACACGGTCAATATGAGTTAACAATCGATCTGGAATCGCAGACAATTCAAGACGGTTATGGGTTTGAGTTTTCGTTTGACGTCAACGAGTTTCGCCGACATTGCTTACTTAATGGTCTAGATGATATTGCTTTGACACTTGAGCATGAAGCAAAGATTACGGCCTATGAGCAACGGGTGTCGTAAATTGTGGTTGGGTGTATACAGGCGACGATAAATCCACTGTTTTTCTAACCACAACGTCAAATTCGATATCCATGGTGGGATATGCTTGACCCTATCGCTGCGATTAGGGAAGATGAATCGAGTTCTTAATTAACTTAATCCAGTTTGGAGAATATGATGAAATCACAGTCGTTAAAAAGCAATTGTTCTTCAGCATGTTTCACGACTATTATTCCGATTATTTGTATTGTATTGTCGGTATGTCTAGCATGTTTTACAGGCAACGGTTTGTTTGCCGAGATGGTGCCGGCAAACAAACCTGACGCTCAGCAAGTGCCAATTGGATTGGAGCGATTGAAGTTTCCGGCGAATAATGAATTGACGGCAGCTAAGATTGAATTAGGTAAACAGCTGTTTTTTGAGAAGCGGCTATCCAGTGATAATACGGTTAGTTGTGCGACTTGTCATGATCCTGAAAAGGGCTGGTCTAATGACGCAGCATTTGCAACGGGAGTCCGAGGTCAAATTGGTGGTCGTAGTGCGCCAACAATAATCAACGCGGCTTACCATCCATTGCAATTTTGGGATGGGCGAGCTGTTGGTCTTGAAGGGCAAGCGCTAGGGCCGATCGCAAATCCGATTGAAATGGATTTGAGCATAGCCGATGCGATCGCAAGGTTATCCGAGATTCCGGGCTATAGAAAACAATTCAAACGCGTGTTTGGGACGAAAGTCACGGCGGAGGCCATGGCACAGGCGATTGCATCGTTTGAGCGAACGGTGTTGTCCGGTGACGCACCGTTTGATCGATTCAAAGCAGGTGATAAGAATGCGTTGAGTGCATCAGCCCAACGTGGAATGGATCTATTTTTCAATAAAGCAAAGTGCAGTGCTTGTCATAAAGGCGGATCCTTTTCAGATTTTGCTTTTCACAATCTGGGAGTTGGAATCAATAACCAAAATCCAGATTTGGGGAGATTCGCTGTGACCAAGCAAGAAGGTGATCGAGGGAGTTTCAAGACTCCGACATTGCGTGAAATTCACCGCACGGCTCCCTATATGCACGATGGTAGTCAAAAAACACTTAAGGAAGTTGTCGAGTTTTATAACAAAGGTGGCATCAAAAATCCGCAACTCGATGAAGAAATGAAGCCACTAAAGCTTTCCCTAGACGAAGTGAACGACATTGTTAATTTTATGGTGGAAGGACTTGCGAGCGAACACTATCCACAGGTCAATGTACCTCAGTTGCCAGAGTAGTTGCCTGTAGTTGAACTAGATGTTGTGTATATGTGTTAATATGATTGGTGTAATTATTTAATTAACCCCAGAGGGATTTGAAATATGAATAAGTGCAAAATGACGATGATAGCGGTAATCACTCTGTTTGGCTGTTTGTTCCACAGTGACCGCGATGTTTATGGTGTTGAGGTTGCAACGATTGCTGAAGGATTGAATGTGCCTTGTGGTGTGACAATTCAGCCTGAGACAGGACATGTGTTTGTTGCTGATAGTGGAGCGGGACGGGTGATTCGCATCGTCGATGGGAAAATCGAAGCTGTGATTACAGGCTTTCCCATCGACAAATACGGCAAAGGACCGATTTACCCAATCGGCCCATTGGGCTTGGCGTTTATAGATCGTGATGTTCTGGCCGTCGGTGGCGGCGGATTCCCAGATGCCAAGGATCTGTTGCGAATTTATAATTTGCCGAAAGTTGGAGCAGAAGCATTGAAGGCTGATGACATGGCAACTTCCTTTTCAATCGATGCAACTGAAAAGCTTGCCGGCGAAGGTAATTTTTATGGGCTCGCATTTAATGGCGACGCGATTTTTGCTACCTGTAATGGTGATGACACCAAAGGTTGGATTGCCAGAGCGGGTGTTAAAGGCACCAAAGTTGGTTCGTTCAGTCGAGCAATTGCGACCAAAGAACTGACGGACGTTGATGCGCCTGTCGCCATAACTGTTGCACCGGATGGCAGTTTAGCCGTTGGGCAAATGGGTGAAATTTCATTGCCAGGTGATGGCCTGCTGACCTTTTATGATGCAGCGACAGGCGATAAACTTGCGAACTTCGAGACGGGGCTTAGCGATATTACCGGCTTGGCATATGGACCTCGTGGACAATTATTGGCAACAGATTTTGCTTGGTCTAGTCCAAAAGACGGAGGCCTTTTTCGCATTGTTGCAAAATATAATAAAAAGAAACAAGGCATCGAAGTTGAAAAGATTGTTTCACTAGATAAGCCGACAGCAATTAGTATCGACGGAAGTGGTGACATCTATGTGACCATTATTGGTTCTGGCGAGGGAGCCAGTGGCAAGTTATTGAAGATCACTAAATAACAGCAATGCTCACGCTTGCTCAAGATGGTTATTCAATATTACGAGTGACTTCGAATCCAAGGTCTTTGATCATTTGGTAATCGGCGTCGGGTGCTTGGCCTTCGGTAGTAAGGTAATCCCCAACGAAAATCGAATTTGCGGCATAAAGTCCGAGCGGTTGTAGGCTACCGAGATGTAGTTCACGACCGCCGGCAATCCGCAGTTCCGTTGTGGGATTTGCGAATCGATACATCGCTAAAGCCTTCAGGCAGTACTGGGGCGTAAGTGTGTTAATATTTTGCAGCTGGGTTCCTTCGATAGAATTCAGGAAATTTAAAGGAATGGAATCGGCTTCGAGGTCCCGTAGTGCGAAGGCCATGTCGATGACATCTTGGTTTTGCTCACCCATGCCAATGATGCCGCCACTACAAATTTCCATTCCGGCGCGGCGCACGGCATGCAAAGTGTCCATTCGATCTTGATAGCTGTGTGTCGTGCAGATATGTTTGTAGTTGGATTCACTGGTGTTCAAGTTGTGATTCACTCGATCCACGCCAGCATCAGATAGGCGTTGAGCTTGATCATCGCTGAGCAAGCCTAGGCAGGCACAAATTTTCAAGTTGTACTGATCCTTGATATGCGGCACGATGGTTTCAACAGCGGTCAGTTCTCGCTCACTGGGTGCTCGAGCTGAAATCACGATGCAGTATGTTTTCGCATTTCGTTCCGCAGCAATTTTCGCTCCATCAAGCAATTTATCTCGACTAAGGATGTTGTACTTAGGGATTTCCGCGGTGGAATCCTTGGATTGGGAACAGTACGAGCAATCTTCGGGGCAGAGACCGCTTTTGGCATTCATTAAGAAGTAGAGTTGAACGGTTTTACCGAAATGTTGTTTGCGAATACGGAAAGCAGCGGACATTAAATCGAGTAGTTCATCGTCCGGGCATGTCAAAATCTGCATGGCTTGTTGTTGGTTGAGCGGAGTACCAGATAGGACTTGTTGTGCCAATACGTGCCAGTCTGTAGCGGTAGTCGTAGGTTGCGTTTCGTGGGTTGTGGAAGCCATGGGATTATCTAGGTTTTGAGTTAGAATTCACGTATTAAAATTGTTTTACAAATGATGACGGTTTGAACCAGCATTCGCAAGCCCTACGCGGCCGACAGTTCTCTTAGTTACGACTAGATTCATCCAGAAATGTGAAAAATGAGCACGCTAAATGTAATTATCTGCGTTGCAGGAAAGCGACATGTCGTTTTCAGGTTTCGTGGATGCTATTTCCAATCGTAGACGACATCCCGCTGCGAAAATGAAAAAAATGGATTTATGCTAAAGCTTTGCGTCGTAACTGTCGATTTGGTCTCCGATTCTCAGCGGAATGTTTTTCCGCACACGAGAGCCGAATAACCCCACAACCGAAATACAGGTTTCTAATCATGAGACGTAATCTAACAATCTTTGGCACGCTAATATTTGTTGCTAGCCTGTTCGTAGCATTGGGCAATGCGGAAGACACTGACGGTAATTCTGCTAGCGAAGGTGTCACGCAATCAGTGATGCAGTCTGCTGATCAGTTAGATCCTTCCACAGTCGACGATTATGTTCTGTCTGCCCCTGTCGGTAGCGGTGCGTTACCCACAGATACAACATCGGTTTTAGTGGTACCCACTAGCGAGCAACCAGTAGTTGATACACTCCCAATCGTGACTGCTCCGGACGAGTACCCGTTGGTAGCTGACTCAGAGGCACCACCCGCGTTTGATCCGGCAGCTAGTTCCGCCGTAGCGGCGCCCATCGCACCACCGGTGCAAAATATTGAATTTGAATTATATGCAGAACAAGACGCTCAACCTGCCGTCGCGCCTGCAACTGTTGCGAGCGGAACCAATATTACAGACACATCGACACCCGCTGGTGTAACTCAATTGGGCTACATTCCCAAAATACAGATAATGACCCGCATACCGCAAACAATTCGTGTTGGGGTACCAAGCATGTTCGAAATCGTAGCTATCAATCAAGGAGATCAATTGGTCGAGGATGTGTTTGTAGTGACCGCTTTACCGGACTGGGTGAAATTGGCTGCGAATGAAACAACGCATGGAAGTGCCGCGACCGTCGAAGGTGAATTGCAGTGGCAGGTTGGTCGACTTGCCGCAGGTGAACGAGCAATTTGGAAAATGCAGTTTGTGTCCCAGGAAAATCGCGCTTTTCAACTTTCTACGCGTTGGACAGTTCAACCGTTGGGCCTAGCAACACAAGTCCAGGTTATTCAACCAGAGTTACAATTGTCGTTGGCTGGTCCGCAAGAAATGACATATGGTGAAACAAAGATATTCACAGTACGCGTAACTAACACTGGCAATGGTGAAGCTAGCGATGTTACTTTGCGTATTTCACCGGGAGTTGAGGATGGCCAGTCGATTGGTGAAATTGCCGCCGGCGGTAGCAAGTTGATCGAATTGGAGCTGACTGCGGAACAGGCCGGCGAGATGAAAATTCAAGCTGCCGTTTCGACGGCAGGTAGTGAATCTGTTCAAAAAGAATTGTCGATCGTCATTCTTCGTCCCGAATTGGTTTTAGAAGTTGAGGGACCCAAGAATAATTTTGCTGGAGCACCTCTTACGTATAAAATTCAAGTCGGTAATAAAGGAGATACCATCGCTCGCAACGTGACCGTGAACGCCGTGTTGCCCATGGGAGCTAGGTATCTGCAAAACGGAAAGACGGTAGAAACCGTCAAGCGTAATATGTCCTGGGAAATCGGCATTGTCGAACCCGGCGCGACTAGATCATTCGAATTCGAATGTATCTTGTTCAATGAAGGTGAAAATAAGTTATCGATGCGAGTGGAGTCGGTAGCTGCTGAGACTCGATCGGCAGCAGTCGTGACTCGTGTCCGTGGTGTTGCTGACTTGAAACTAATTGTCAGCGATCCAGCTGGTCCAGTGAAGTTGGACGAAGAGGCTACCTATGAGATACAAATTATTAACCGTGGCACGCGAGTGGCTCATGGAATTGATGTTATCGCTCAATTTGGATATGGCGTAGAGCCTGTGAAAACAACGGGCCAGACGGCTGAATTAATTCCCGGTCAAGCTATTTTTGATTCAATAGCTAGTATTGCACCGGGAGAGAAAATTACACTTAAAGTGCATGCTCGTGCTGACAAAGAAGGGCGACATAAAATCCGCGTCAAATTAGTTGGTCGAGATCCAGCAACGACACTGATTCAGGAAGAGATGACGTGGTTTTTACCCGCTTCGACAACGGGAGATAGCCCAGTGCTGTTGGAGGCGCAGGGCGTTGTGAAATAAGGTTGACACAATGTGGAAAATGCGGAAGGACTAGTTACCGATGAGGTCTTAACTTGCAGATTAGACCAGTGCGATCATATGTTGAAATTGATGAAAACTACGAAAGTTTTGGTTTTGACGTGTGTTCGTGACAAACTTGGTTAGTCGTCGTTAGGGTTTATCGCTGAGTGGGGTTCAAATGACAACGGTTGATCCGACGTGGGGTCGGTGACATGGGCGACTAGCCTTCCGCTTAAAACATCTTGGACGAGTGGTTCAATAAATCCCTTACGCCAGCCAGTGCTTAACAGTGGTTGGCGTTTTTTACTGTGGGTACTGTGACCATAGTTGAGGTCCAGATAGTCCCGTAGATCGGTCATCGTTGTCACCAGTCCTGGCGATATATGGTTTCGTTGACAATAATCTGAAATCGCGGTAAAGAGAAATTGGCTAAGTGTAGTCCGTTGAGGAGATTTAGACTTCCGCTGGCGTTGTGGGCAGTCTTGTGTGGGCGTATCAAGTGCTTGCCGTAGAGCGTCCTGGATCGCGGGAATTCGCTTTTGGACTTGGCGATGCTGCATGCCTCGGATGAGCCGTAGTTTTTCCAGAGAATCAGATTGACGGCGAGCCAATTCGCAAATCAAATCATCACGTAATACTCGCCGTGGTGGCGTATTGGATTGTTGAGCAACAGTATCTCGCCAAAGCCATAGTTGTTTAACAATTTCTAATCCACGACGATTTAGTGATCCACTGCCAGATACCTTGCGCCACCTTGGTGAAGTTTCTTGGTGCAGAATATGGTCTTGTTGCCGTCGTAGTTCGCTGAACAGCCATTCTGTGCGTCCCAATTCACTTAATTGCGCCATTAGTAGGTTGTAAATTGGTTCAAGGTGTTCGACGTCTTGTCTGGCGTATTTGCACTGTGCATCAGTCAAAGGACGTCTTCGCCAATCGGTGCGTGTTTCTCCCTTGTTCAAAGAGATGTCAAGCAAGCGGTTGGCTAGGGTTCCATAGCTAGCTGGGTATTCCAAACCAACAAATGCCGCCGCGATTTGAATGTCCATTAAATTCAGAGGAGCTTCGTTGGTCGCTTGAAAAATGAACCGCAGTTCTTCGCGACAAGCGTGAACAATAATGATTCGGCTTGGGTCGGTGAGCCACTGCCAAAATGGCATTAGATTGGCGATGTCGTATGGATCGATCAAGGCAATATCACGATCAGCATTTACTTGGATTAAACATAATTCAGGCCGATAGGTGTCTTCGGAAATGAATTCGGTATCAAAGCCAATAATCTTGCAGTCCTGGTGACGTTGGAGATATTCGTTTAGTTGTGATTCGGTTTGGATGATAGGGTCGGTCAAAAATTAAATTCCTGAGGATAAAAGTTCCAGAGATGATAGAAAAGACGTTGTAGCAGTTTGGCTAAGTTGGCTTTTGCGGTCACCGTCACAGACGGCGCCGCGAATACCGATATATTTTGCGCCTGTCTGTAGAATGTCCGCAAGCAGGGTTGATGTGATTGAACCGGCGAGTACCAAGATGCCACCTTGTTGTTCGACATGGTAGTTTAAATTTGTGAGGGTTTCGCAACTCAGGTGGTGTAGTAAGTTACCTTGAGATTTGTCGAACGTATCAATGAGGAAATGTCGGCAACCTGTTGCCAACAATACATTAATGATGTCATTGGTAGTGGGGCTTTTGGCCGACTGGTGATCAGCATAGATTACGCCGACGAGGTCGGTGTTGTGTGGGAGTGACGAGGCGATGCATTTCCATGGATTAACCCAGTCCTTTTCTGCTTGTCCCGACAAACCGATTTTCGCATAACGTACGCTGTTAGGAATCAGATTTGATGTCGCTAAGTCGTATTCGCTTAGTTCCCCCAACGCGACGCTCAGTAAGGTGCTACCAATGTCTAACGTGGCGACATTATGCCATGTTTCCGGTGAAGTCGCGCTGAGTGCGCCTAGGCGAGGCTCTTTGATATCAAGAATCGCTAGGTCGGGAACGGTGTTGAGAATCGTCTGTGCTTCCTGAGCATTACGCACGCTTATAAGGAGTTCAGTCACGGTGGTCCTCGCAATCCGAGGACGCAGTCACACTGTGTTTATCGCCTAAATCGGAACTCTGTGGGATATTGTGGCCGTTTTCGACGCTTGTCTTTTGCAGGCGATGGATTTCGATCAACCGCCGGTTAAGGCGGCGAAACAGGTCTTTATTGATTGGCTCTGACCAAGTTCCGCGCACGACAATGTAGCCTTCTTCCCACGATCCTAGGGAGGGTTTAACGGGATGTGTTTGGAATTGAGATGCCCGTTCGGCGAGTCGGACAACGACATTCCGTGATTCGGGTACAGGACCTTTGGTTTGTCTTCTGGGCCGTGGGATGTGTGTTTCACTTTGGCCCGCAAAAAAAACTTCCACAAATTCAATGGGCACTCGAACGACGTGCGGTGGCCGTAAGTAGACAAGTAGGTCTCCACCGCTGTATCCCAGTAGTGGCCGTTTCAGCCATAGTAACAGTGATATGTTGGTGACCCCCGCAAACCCACACAGGACGGCTGCGATGACCCGTAACCAAAGTGGAGCCGCAAAGAATGTGTTGGTGAAAACGAACGTTGAGCCACAAAGGATAATCACGCCTGGAATAAGAGCGATCGTATAGACGCGTCGGTTTCCGTGCAGCCAAACTTCATGAGTGTCATCGCTCACAGGATTGATTTGAACATGATTCACGGTTTTGCTCGTGCCAGTGGTCATGGCTCGTAGGGGTTCTGCTGAAAGAAGGTTATGTAATCGGCAACATGTTTATGCGGCAGTGCAATTTAGCACATTGCCGACACTACTGGAACTGTGATTGACTACTAGCCGTTGAAAACTAACAGGTTGTCGCGGCTGAAAAATCGAGGGGCGCAAATTTGAGTCGCATAGTCAACAATTGTTTCTGAAAAAGTTGAAAATACTTGCGAATAAATTGTTGTAGCTAAAATTGAAAAATTGTTGTCATTCGCTTGACGTGGAATTGCCTTAATCTGATATTGGTTTTGTCTAGTTAAGTTTCTAACTTGGTGGTCAAGAAGTTGGAGCGACAAGCGGTTGCAAGAGGCATGTAATATTTTGAAAAAATTACCTGCCTCATTATTTGCTTGTGAGTGTTCCTTGTTGACCGTCAATTTAAAAACTCTAACGACCAACCTTTTCAATTCACTTTTTCTCACACAGTGACGGGAGAATAGATCGTGCCAAATTCAGTTCTGGATGCAATCAAGTTGGGTATATGGGATTTCGAACCACAAGGACATGAACAAGATGATTACGAACCGACGGCGTCTCTGCCAGGATCTGGTGAAAAGTTAGCTATTTTATCTGAGCGAGTAAAGGATGGGTTGCCGTTGTGGCATCCACAAGATCGTCGCACTTACGACGATTCGGCCAAAATCCCTGAGTAGGGTTTGTAATCGTTGTGTCCCACCACTTACATTTTTACCGAAATGAGTAGCTGTTTGTCGGCGATGCGATATTCTAAATTCGCCATTCCTGCCACTTGCAGCAACAGATCGTCTAGTGATAATTCCTTTGCCTCGAGCGATATGCGTTTGCCCCAGAGTTTCTGGGCTTCTGCTGACCCTGTAAGTTCCAGTTTTTCATTGCTGGCAATGGCTTGTAGCACATTTTGAATTGATTGATTAGTTACCGTCAGTGTGTAAACTTGCTTAGAGGTGGTCATTGGTTTTGGCCGAATGATAGTGTTGCCACGCAATAGTAATGCAAGCTCAGCGATTTCTTCCCATCTTCCGGCGGCAACCAATTGTTCGTTGCTGTTGGTGATCTGTAGTGTCGGAAAACTGTTTTTAATGCGATTAAGGTTTGCTGCACTGACGTTGGTTGAAAATGTTTTTTGATATTTTGCTTCAGTTGGGAATGGGGTCAGCGTGATAGAACCGTCATTGTTCATTTGGTAGGTAAGATCAAATCCCGCCAGTACGATTGACATCCGCATGCCGAATGGCAGATTGGGCAGCATGTGTTTGTCCCAGAGGTCAAAAGGAATTTTGTCAATATTGGTGATTCGGATATTCGCGGTTTCCGCGATTGCAGTGACGATCGACTGTGGTTGTGAAAGTCGATTCCACTGGGTACTTTTGGCGATCGTAAAAACGCGAGCATTTTCCGCTTGATTGCGCCGGTGTTGCTCGGCATGGATTGCTGCGACGGTCGCTAGCAAACGTGTCGTTTTTTGGGGTCCGATATAGATAACGTTGCGGATGTAACTTATCTGAGCATTTGCTTGACTGGCAATCTGCTGCAGTGCCGTGCTCATCGTTTTATCTTGAACTGCGAGCTGAATTTGTTGTGCGGGATTAATGCGACGATCTAGAAAAATGGCAACACGTTGGGTTTCACTGATCGACTTGAGAACGTCTTTTAATGGCAAATCCCAGCGAGTAGAAATCGGAGATTCTAGCTGTTGTTCAAAACGAGCATTGGTTAATACCGTTTGTTGCGCCGTTTGACCATAGAGGTCGTAAGGTTCTGCTGTTGCTGCTAAACCGAGTATGGCAAAAACACAACATAGAAATGTGTGATGCGGGTAAATCATGCGAGCAATTTCCTCAGTTCCTGTTCCATGGTTTTTTCCATTCGACCGCGCATTAGCGATAACGCAAATGGCATGGTGCCTTGTATTTCAATAACGTCATCGTTGACGGTAAGTGTCCCTGAGACCTTCATTCCCATGACGGTTAGTTCAAAGGTGAGAACGTTGTTATCCCAAGTACCATCCATTGAATCGATCGTATCGGAGTATTGTGTCGTCATTTGTGTGATGAAAACTTGTAGACGAGATTGTGCCGTTGGTGCGCCAAGTTGGTGTTCCACGGCGGTCATGAATTTTGCCATAGTCGATTTTCTGTAAAAGTGCGAGATTAATCGAAACGTGATGTTGCTATCTTTAGTTTAATCATATGTACCAAATTTATGAAATGTAAGTAAATGCAATAACTTCCCAACAAACCTGTTGGGGGCGAGTAGTTTACGTTTTCTAAATTTACCATCGCATTTCATGTTGGACTCGCATTGATGTATAATCCTGTTTAAAATATTGGGGATGGTGAATCGAATGCATTTTCCTTTGTTCCTTTTGTTCACGGTTTAAAAAAAACATGAAATCCAGGCGAATATTAGTATTTGTGTTGTTGCTTATCGCAACCGGCGCAACGTTGTCGTTTGGACAATGGCGCTGGTGGCTTGGAAGTTACCCAGAGGTAGATTCGACACCGTTGGATAAACTAGCCTATTGGTTGGTGCTTGTTGATTTAGAATCGCAAGATGACAAGATTAAGGATGATTTGGTAAACCGATTTCAACACGAGCTTGGCCGTGGATGGTCGCCAATAGGGAATGCTAGTCAACCCCAAAGTGATTCCACTCAATCCTTAGTTGAACGAAATATTGACGAGTTGACGCGGCATTGGTTCTATACTCGCAGCGCTGAATTTCATCGCTTGTCAGTCAATGAACAAATCGCGTTTTTGAGTGCTCAATTGACCGCCGTCATGTCTTGGGCAGATATCCATAGGCAGGTATACGCTCGTCAGCCTTCGGAATCTGGTGAGGTTGTGAATCAGTTTGCTCTGTTTGACCAAGTTGATCAGTGGGTAATGGATGCGGATATAGAACAACAGCCAGACTTGCAGCAGTCCATGCGCTGCGCGGTTTTGTATTGGTTGTGTACCGAGGATCTATTAACACAGGATATCAAGATGCGACAAGAATTGGCGGAACGTTTAGCTGCAGCCTTTGCAGGAGATGGCGTCAGCAATGGAATGAACTTGGAATTGAACTTAGGCCATCAGGAACGCCTACAGTCCAATGCGTTTGCCCTCGTTGAAGTTTGGTTGTTAAGCCGTGCTGTGGAATACGTGAAGCTGCCCCAAGGGGAACGAGAGCCTTATTTGGATATACAAGTCGGAACGGTAATGAGTTGGGAATTGGATAAAGTCTTGCTGCAGGACAATCCCACCAAGGCTTCCACTGCCGATTCAATTGCGCAACTAACCAAGTTACTTGGAAACCTAACGGTATGGGCCGATCGTGCACCATTGCCACACCGCGCCGCGTATCAGTTGCTCGCGCGTGAATTACAAGTGTATGCAGTCAAGAAGTTGCTTAATCTGTAGCAGCGGTTTGTGCCCGCTAGCATGATCTGCCAATGCGGTTCAATCTTAACCTGCGTCTAAGGGTGACGGTTGAATTCATCTTCGCCAGAATTTAAGATTGAGTCACGTGGACAATTGATGATCAATGTCACAAAATAGACAAGAGAATTGTTACCACTAGCGATTGTGTGAACTAGGGATTGAAGTATGGTCAATAAAAGCACGACAACACTACGAGATATGAGCGCGGAGTTCTTGGGTACGATGGTCCTAATGTTATTTGGACTTGGTGTGAATGCGCAGGTAACATTGGGCAAAGTCAGCGTACCTTTATTTCAAACCGACCTGGGCTCTTCCGTCGGGAGAATTACTGAGTTTCAGTATGGTGATTATCTGTCAATCAACTTTGGATGGGGAGTGGCTGTGATGTTGGCCGTGTATGTGGCCGGTGGAGTTACCGGTGCTCATATTAATCCGGCTGTGACAATTGCGATGGCCTGTCGGCGAGCGATACCTTGGAAAAGTGTGGCGCCGTTTATTGCAGCGCAAATGTTGGGTGCTTTTATTGCTTCAGCGATTGTGTATGGGGTGTATTATGAGCAAATCCAAAATGCAGAAGCGATTGAGGCTGCCTGGTCTATAGCCGGCGGCGGAGTCGAAAGCCCCCAGTATCAAGGTATATCTAGCGATAAAGCAAGTCATCATACGATGGCAACGGCTGGTATTTTCGGGACGTATCCACGGTCGTTTAGTAGTTTGCCTCCAGCAACAATTTCAAATTGGACCGGGCTGTTGGATCAAATAGTTGGCACCGCCATCCTGTTACTCGTTATTTGTGCCGTTGGAGATGTGCGGAATCTCGCGCCGCAAAGTAACATTGGCCCAATGGTTGTCGGAGCATTGGTGTTGATGATTGGGTTATCATTTGGATCCAATTGCGGATATGCCATCAATCCCGCTCGCGATCTGTCGCCGCGACTTTTTACCTACGTGGCGGGTTGGGGATCGCAAGTGTTTAAGGATCCAAATACATTGTGGTACTTAGTACCGGTCGCGGGTCCGATTATCGGCGGAATACTTGGTGTGGTTACCTACGATCAAATGATTTCACGGTTTCATGAATCCACGCCCGAGCCTGGATTAAGTCATGGCGATGATCTGGAAGGAGTATAGTAGGATGACAAAATTAGTATTGGCACTGGATCAGGGAACAACATCGAGTCGGTCAGTTTTGTTTGGCCACGATGGCGTTGCCGTTGCTATTGCCCAGCAAGAGTTTCCACAGATACTACCGACTCCTGGGCATGTAGAACACGATTGCGAGGATATCTGGAATAGTCAGCTCGCGACTGCTCGGCAAGTGATTCAAGATGCGGGTGCGCAGTCGGAAGACATTGTTGCCATTGGTATTACGAATCAACGAGAAACGACGGTGTTGTGGGATCGCGTAACCGGTGAGCCTGTTGGTAATGCAATTGTCTGGCAGAGTCGCATATCGGCAGGTATTTGCGAAGCCGTGCTGGCAGCTGGAAAGTTGGATTTGATTCGAGAGAAAACTGGGCTATTGCTTGATGCTTATTTTAGTGCGAGCAAAATCAAGTATTTGCTAGATCAAGATCCTGAGCTTAGGCGGCAGGCTGAGAATGGTGATATTCTATTTGGTACTGTGGATTCATTTTTGATTTGGCGATTAACTGGTGGTAGACATCATGTCACGGACTACAGCAACGCTTCACGGACTTTGCTGTTTAATATTCACTCGCTCGAGTGGGATGATGAGCTGCTGGAATTATTTGACGTTCCTCGCTTAATGTTACCGACGGTTGTCGAATCGAGCCATTTGATTGGTACGACGGACCCAGAATTATTCGGTGCGGAAATACCGATCGCAGGCATCGCAGGTGATCAACAGGCGGCAACATTTGGGCAAGCATGTTTTGATCTGGGGGACGTGAAAAATACGTATGGTACGGGCAGTTTCATTTTGATGAATACTGGGGAATCTCCAGTGAAAAGTGAAAATCAATTGCTGACCACGATCGGCTGGGGAATTAATGGGAAAATCACATATTGCCTCGAAGGCTCAGTTTTTATATCCGGTGCGGTAGTCCAGTGGTTACGCGACGGTTTGGGGTTGATCAGAGATTCAAGCGAAATTGAAGCCTTGGCTGGGCAGGTCGAAGATTCTGGTGGTGTTGAAATTGTGCCAGCGTTTGTAGGCCTCGGTGCGCCGCATTGGGACTCTACAGCACGTGGTACGATCGTCGGTATCACTCGGGGTACCACTGCCGCCCATTTTGCTCGCGCTGCGCTTGATTGTATGGCTTTGCAGACGATGGATGTCGTGAGAGCAATGTCAGCGGATGCGGCTACGGCGATTGGAGTGCTTAAAGTAGATGGGGGTGCTAGTGTGAACGACAGCTTGATGCAATTTCAGGCAGACATGCTTGACGTGACTGTAAAGCGACCTGTTGTAGCGGAAACGACAGCGCTGGGAGCCGCTTATTTGGCAGGTTTAGCAGTTGGTTTTTGGGATGATTTACAAGACGTGCGTGACAATTGGGCATTGCAGAAAGAATTTCTAGGATCCATGAATCCTGAACTGCGAGAAAGTCGTTACCGTCGTTGGCAGCGTGCAGTACAACGCTCGTTGCAATGGGATGACCAATAAGTTTGTTTGACTGTCATCCGTTGCGAGTTTTTTACATAGATTCGTAGGGTTCTTTTGATTCAAGTGTTTTACAGGGGAGTAGCGATATGACGCCATCCGCGATTAATCGACTAGACGGCGCAAGTAAGCTTGAGGTCAAGTGGCCGGATGAAGTCACCTCTACCCTGCTCTACCGTGACTTGAGATTAGCATGCGGATGCGCCCATTGCGTTGATGAGTGGACAGGCAAGCCGTTACTCAATCCGGCTGATGTGACTGCGGACGTTTGCATTGAGAAAATAAGCTTAGTTGGCAACTATGCGATCCGCATCGCCTGGAATGACGGACATGATACGGGTCTGACTACCTGGAAGCGTCTTGCAGAATTGACTCGTGGCGATACAACTTCGGCGTAATCTTCAATAAATCCAATGGATCTAACGTGTGCGGTTCATCGCATCAAGGGCAGTTCTGGCATACTTGTCTGGCGAGTTCCAAAAAGTCCGCAATGTATACTCGTTTTGAAAAAGATATATCCGCTTTTTATAGGACACGCCAAATTTCCGTTGTCCGTCAATAAGTCGTTGGTGGTCTGTAAATATGACAGCGTCGAATCCTGATAGGACTGGACTGAACTTATCGGGGTTGCTGATGAATAGTTGTCGGTTTTGTGGATTCGAAAACAAGTAAAGCCGACCGCGGTGATTGATGCCTATCTGTGGGTCGCCCTTAACCCATACCGCTGCAGTGCCATCTAGGTTGGACAGCGATATGCAACAATAACCATCCAAGCCTAATGATGTTTTGGTAGGTCGGTGACTAACCGTAATTGTCGAAAATTGGGGTGAACCTGGAATATGTGTTTGTTGTTGGAGTTGTTTCGGATAAGTTGCTGTCGTTACAAAACTCTCATTCACGAGAGCAATGCCACGAGAAACGTCAGTTGGTATTTCCGTTGTGCCGGTGGGGTCAAATTCGGTGCCAGTGAATATGGCGAGATTATCAGTGACTGCGATCTCAAGAGTGTCGAGGATGCCAACGTATTGCGTTGGATCAAAAACAGTGGGCTCTCGATAACACACTGTTTGGTTGGTGTCGAGGATGACATCTGTTGGCGTTTGCTTGATTTTGAACCGCTGTCGTAGAACATCGTCTTGGCTAATATTTATTTTTACGGGAATGAAATGAGAACGAAGTTTTTCGATGAGCTGTCGGTTTTGAAATGTTTGGGCCGTTACGAATTCACAGGCAGGACATCCATCTTGAACGAAATGGATGAAGATTGGTTGCTCGGTTTGCGCGGCTAACGCTTGCGCATGTTTGAGGTTGTTGTGCCATTGGATTTGTTCAACAGTGCAACCTATTGAATCAGCTGTGTTAGACGTATCAAGTTGTTGAGCTCGGATTGGGAGAACCGACAAGAAGAACATCGCCACAACCGCGGTTTTGGCTAGCAGTTTTGAGGGATGCAAGGTAATAGAATTCTCGCATCTCCCAATACTGATATGTTTGAAACGGTAAGACATTAATTATTGCGATTATGTACTAAAAGGTAGAAAAACATGAGATGGGGGAAGGAGGAGAAGTTCCCACCTATGGGGGGGCAATAATTTATGTATCGTCATCGATATGTGTCAAAATATATCAAAAATTCCGATATTTCCGGTTGAGGGTAGAAAGCGCTAAAGAAACACACTTCGGTGCAATAAAAAACAAAGTAAACGGTTGACATGATGCGCAAAGCGGTTAGATTGTCGGGTGTGCTTAGCAGGTTGCCTTTAAGGTAATTCATGCTGTTGCTTATGACATATATTCATATGGTTTTATAAACAATGGTAAACCTTTTGGTGAATGCAGACGTCCCACAAGTGACTTATAGTACAGTCGCTTTCGTTTCTCTGGTGATATGTTCTAGTAGTAATTAGTAGAGCTGGTAAGATTCGAAGATTGTACGGCACCCTTTTGGGGGTAGCTTTCTAGGTTAGTCAAAAGTTTTCAGTGGATCTCCATTGATTTTTCCGGCCCATTGCGGATACAAACTTAATAGCTAGTATGGCTTACTTGATTGGTTCCTATGAACTTCCTAGCACAAAACAGTTCGTGTTTTGCTTGACTCTTTTTTCAAAATCGGCATTATTGCTTAGAGCATTCGTCGTTTTAAGGATCGAGGGCAGTCACATTTTTACGTTAGCAGCGTTTTCTTTACTTAACCTGGTGCCGTGATAAATCAATATCACAGCTTGTACATCTTGTACTTGTGGTTAAGTTGTTCCCGATAACGGTGGCTAGCTTGTTGACTTCGAGGCAACACGCATTCGCTCATGAGCGAATTAACACAGAGATGTTTCTGCAGTTATGGTGATATCTTTTCACTGTAGCAGAGTAACAATAACTACGAATTTTACATGCTTTCTACAACAGAAATTATCTAAACCAAATACTTCGCAAGACAGATATTTAGTAATCAGCTTAAAGGTACATGATGGGCAGGAATCGAAACAATCGTTCAGATGGCGGTAGCGGTGGCGGTAGCGGTGGCGGTGGCGGTAGCGGTGGCGGTGGCGGTCGAGGCCGAGGAGGTCGCGGACGACGTGGTCGCGGACGTGGTGGACGCGGACGTGGTGGACGTGGGCGTAATTATCGAAATCGCCCAAATGAAACAGATCTGCCAGATAGCGGCACCGGTTTAGTTGAGCCTGGCTATGGCCTGTTGGAACTGCATCCCAATGGTTACGGTTTTTTGCGTAGTCCCAGCAATAATTATTCTCGGGAACGTTCCGATCCGTTTGTTCCCGGTACATTCATTGACAAATATTCACTGCGTGAAGGAGTGCTAATTAGAGGTTTGGTCGAGCACGCTCGGAGATCTCAAGGGCCACGACTTACGGAAGTGGTGGATGTTGACGGGCTGGCTCCTGAAAATTATTCCGACGTTAAGAAATTTGAGAACCTGACTCCGATTAATCCTGAGCAGTGGTTGCCCGTTGAGACTGGTTCCGAACCGTTGACAACGAGAGTGATGGATTTGTTAACCCCGCTTGGTAAAGGCCAGCGGGCGTTAATTGTCGCTCCTCCGCGTACTGGTAAGACGGTCATGTTACAACACATCAGCCAGGGTGTTGCGAAAAATCATCCTGATTTAAAATTGATCATGCTGCTGATCGACGAACGCCCTGAAGAAGTGACAGATATGCGGCGTAATGTTGACGGTGAAGTTGTGGCCAGTAGTCTTGATGAAGATGTTGAAAGTCACGTGCGATTGTCACAGTTAATCGTCAAACGATGTCAGCGCCTGGCCGAAATGGGCCAAGACGTCTTCTTGCTGATGGACTCGATCACACGTCTCGCTCGTGCATTTAATAAATGGGTTGGCAATACAGGTCGTACGATGTCCGGTGGTGTGGATATTAAGGCGATGGACATTCCCAAAAAATTGTTTGCTACAGCTCGAGCTTTTGAGGAAGGCGGATCATTGACAGTGGTCGGAACGGCGTTGATTGACACCGGCAGTCGTATGGATGAGTTGATTTTCCAAGAGTTTAAGGGAACGGGAAATATGGAATTGGTTCTCGACCGCAAGCTTTCGGACCGACGAGTTTGGCCTGCGATTGATATTAATCAATCAGGGACTCGACGTGAGGAGTTGTTGCATCCTAAGGAAACGTATGATGCTGTGAGTATGTTGCGACGTACGTTGTCCTCGATGCACCACGTTGATGCTATGGAACAGTTGACGAAACAGCTTTCGCGGTTTGAGTCTAACGAGGAGTTTATCAATCTCATTAGTAATGCGAGCGTGATGGATTAGCGTCTGCGTTGGATTAAAGTCTTACGGAGGGTAAGCGAATGGCTAGCGGCGTCATTGGAAATGACGTGCCCCTTATGGGGTTGCGGGTTCGAGTCCCGTGCCCTCCGCTTTGTGGTTTTGGTCGGAGTGTAGGATGGCACTCTAATTTAAATGCACCGGGCCCATGGTGGTTTTGTGGTCATCGAGTTGCATGCGGATATAGCTGAGGATCTGAGTTGCAAGACCGGCTGCCAATATGCAGGTGACAATGAAACCTCGCGACCCGATAATGGTGGTCTGTGGTGTGCTCGTAAGAGCTAAGAAGCAATATAACGCTGGCGCTAAAAAGAGTCCGTAGCAGCATACCCAAGGAGCGATAAATTGCCAGGGATGGTTGCGGCGGATTAGCATTGTCGTTAGTTGAGCGCGCAGCACTGCTGTACACACCGCTACGGGAATGCCGATCAGTGCACCTACGATTAGTCCGTAGATAGCGGAGATGCCAACTGCAATGAGATGGGCGATCGTTGAAATCTCCGTGTGTTGGTTGTCAATGTACGCCCACCCTTGTATCGCCGCGTACAAGGCACCACAGATGCCACTGGCGGAAATCCCCAGCATGATATACTTGATGTAATAGGGTTGGCTGTGAGCTAGAACAGCCGATTTCATATAGGTTGAATTGGGCTTGTTTGTTGGGGTCGCATTCACTGTAGAGATCTCCTGGGCCGTAATTAGCCATGGAAATGTTGACGGTCACTCGCCATCCGTAACGGGTAATATTGTATCACATCTGCTTATCGATGAGCCGCTCTCCCCGTTACTTAACACAGCAGAGAATTTATTGATAAAACACGTGTGGAGGATAGCAAATTGTTGCTTAACGTGTGATTAGTGGTGAATTTAGCTGTAAATCGTTTCGATATTTGACAGCCCTGTCTTTCCACGGATTTTTTGTCCCCGTTGGATGAACGATGGTTGTTTTGGGAAGTGTGTGAAATCTCCCTTCGCCAGTGGTCGCTTTATTAGCAACATTGGTAAGGTATCGAGTCCAGATTTCTTCCATGGCAGCACGCCCTGCAATTTCTGCAGCTACGTCGTTGATGATGCCGTTGCGCTGCTCCCAGGCTTCAGTTTCAATCACGATCCAGCCACTATCCTGCTCGTATACCCGCCAGGCCCGCGCACCGACTAACATGTGTTTTTCAAGAGTTACACCAAACACTTCGTGCTCTTCTGGCAGATTGTACAAGCGGACGGCGACAGTTGGTTCATTGACTATTAATTGCAAAGTGTTCAATAGATGCCAGAAGGGGTCGTTCAGTGTCGCGTCGCTAAGGGTCTTGGCGGTGAAAACAGCAAAATTCTGGTCTTGTACAAGTGGCGAATCTAATGCCCCTGGTTTGTAGATGATAATGTCGGCGATGTTTCCGTCTTTAAATCCTCTAAAGTTTTCGATGATTTCGTAAATAGCGGGAACATCTAGGTGTTGATTGTCTGGGGAAATCTCGATAGCTTGCGTCGTCTGAATGATCGGTCCCACACCATGTTCCCAGTTCTCTTCGAGCGTCATGTGCTCAAGTAATCGAGGATCTGTACCGGCAATCGTTCCGACGGGGGCGCCGCTGCCGATACGAGGGCGGTGTGTGGATTCTCGTATGGGTCCAGTGCCGTGGTCGTCCATGTGCCCCACTACAATCGGGTCTATTTCTGGGTGAATCGTGCGAACTGATCCGTCAGGAAAAACTCCGATAGGTGTCGGCACATAGCGATTCGGTGGAGTGGGCCTTCCGAGTGGGAACAACTTTCCATCGTTGGCAAATGGGTCGATTTTAGTTGGTGTGTTTTGTGGCACGTCCAGTTCGATCTGCGATGGTTTGGTCTGTGTGGTAAGTTTCCCGATGTTTTGTTGTAAAAAAGGCTCAGGCATAGGGCCGGCAAGGTTCGCTTCGCCGACTAACACTGGGCTATCCGGTACGGACAAAGTTAGCGGGTCAGCATAGAACATCGTTCGCGTTTCCAGAGTTTCCAATCGTAATGACCGACCTTGGTTGCTCCCTTTCTTGGAAAATCTGTGGCTGTTTAGCTTGAACTTCTTGGCGATGGCTGATTTCCACATAATGATTATTCCTTTGTTTGAAATTGACTGCTCTGAAATTGCAGTGATCAGGAACAGGTGATCACTGCGAGGGACTTTCCCTGCTATTTACTTAGGTTGCCAAGCCCCGACAAAAGGCGCCCTTGATTATGGTAAGGTTTTCAAAAAGACCATAAATTGATTCGAGGTTACACAATTTGACGCCAATTGGACTGTGTTGTTACGAAAACGAAGTGATGGGGCGTCAAATGGGGGAATAAGCAAGACAGGGGTGTTGGGTGGTGTTTTTCGAACTATTTTTACGCGACACCCCTAAATGGGGTGGTTTTTTACTCGCTTCTCGCACAATCGGAACATTCGGTTTATGTCGACCTTGTAATAATCCGAATAAACAGAATAAGCCTCTTTACATAGGCGTGGGTAAAATCTGCGCACGCCCTATTTTGAAGCGGCCACATTGCTGAATAGCAGTGGTAATTGATAAAACCCGCAATTTGATTGCGGGTAATTCCCCTGTAGCTACAATGCGAATAATTGTTGTGGTTACCGGGAAAGTATAGAAACGCGAAGAGTATTTACGAGTCCATCCGTCGTACCGACAGGAATTCCGCCAAGATGAAGAAAAGCCAAAAGAGCAACACTAATCTTCCCCAGCGTCGCATGTTCTTAGAGACGCTTGAAGACCGCCGTTTACTTGCCGGAGTGCCAGTGCTAGCTGGCATCCAAACCAATAATGGTGATCTATTGAACGAAGGTGATGTGTTAAATGTTGCACCTCAGGAAATCGTATTGAATTTCAATCAGGACGCAGAGATCGATCCGGCGTCGTTGGGTTCTGTGACGATTTTGCGTAGTGGTGGCGATGGAAGTTTTAATGAAGCTTCTGCCACCAGTCACTTTGGCACTGGTGGTGTTGTGGATATTGCGTTTGCAGCTCAAGCTGGCGGCGCTGGTGGTAATGGCATAGAAATTATCGTTTCTAAGAGCGATCATAATAACGCCTCGGGTCCGACCATCGTCGTCGATGTTGACGGCACTACGGTATTAGTTGACCTCAACACAAATGCGGGTAACGAGACAACAGCCGAGTTACTCATTAACGCAATTAATGGCGATACTGCATCGTCGGCATTGATAACAGCTTCGTTGTTAGAGGGCGATGGCGCTACGGATATTA
Organism: Planctomycetaceae bacterium; assembly: GCA_018658605.1. The sequence continues at coordinate 34,836 of JABHUV010000251.1, forward strand.
CCGCAGCCGCGACCGACTATTCGCCGATTGTACTGAGTGGTTCAAACGATGAAGTGATCGAAGCTGGTTACATAGGTGTGGACGAGTCTGCCCGACAAGTCGTCTTTCGCTTCCGGGAAGCGTTAACTGATGAGGCATATCAAGTTTCAGTACGGGGTGCGGGAGCAACTGCTTTGAGTGACCTTGATGGATCAGTCTTTCGTGATGGTGAAGGTGACTTTACTCGTAATTTCCGACTCGACCTCGGACCACAAATAGAAGCCGTTGTTCCTCAACCAGTGGTGCGCGACCCCGCTTTAGGATTACAGCAACTCAAAGATACGATTCATGTCTACTTTAACGAAGACAATCTTGATTCTTCTCTGGCGGAGGATAAAGATTTCTATCCTTTGATATTTACCAACGACACTGTTGAGAATACGGACGACATCGTATTCTTGCCAACGGAAGTAACCTATTCACCTGAATCAGACTTGGTTGTGTTGAAATACGGAAGTGATTTGGACGAACTGGCCGGAGCGGGAGATGGAACGTTTCGCTTGCGGATTGGTGCCAAAGAATATCAAGATAATAACAGCCTGCCGTTCACTCCAATTCAACTAAATCTGAGTTTAATCGGCGATGCGGCGACGAGTTATGACACAGCGACTACGATTGGCAAGACAATGTCGGTCTTTGGCGATGGCGTTGCCGCTGAGGATGGGATTGGTTTTACGATTACCGATGTGGATGGTGGGGCAACCCCGTTTGAGTTTGACGGAGGCGTAATCCTGCAAATTCAGGATATTTCTTTGATCGCCGAAGGTGACTATTTCATTATTAACGACGGAAATCAACCTCCTGTGACTTTTGAGTTTGATAGCGATTCATTACTGGGTCAACAAGACGCTGTTGCAATCATCTATACGGGAGCCGAAACAGCTGAAGAATTAGCTGCCTTAGTTGACGAAGCGATAGCATCTTCGGGCCTAGAAGTAGCAAGTAACGTGCTTTTAGGGGGCGAAATTCATCTTGGCTGGAATCAGGGCCTGGCCGTCGATTTAACTGCTGCCCCCGGTTTACAACTGGAAGATAGCACGGAACTGAATGATGACGGTGCCCGACGCGTACAAGTTATCAACCGGCCAAGTTTCAGCGCCAGTGATGTCGCCGATGCAATTTCATCATCGATCAATGCAGCAGGTAATTCGAAGTTGCATGCGAGTCGCGTGGGCATGTTAGCAGGGGATTCCCGAATAGCACTCGTCGGTGTTGAAGCTGTTACGGTTTCGACTGTCTTTAACGTGGCTATATTTGAGTCCTTGATTGTTAAGGGCAATATTGGTGATGACGGTTTTGATCCACGTACTGCTATTCCGAACCCAGGTGCTGAAGACGAACCGGGTCATCGCGATATCCGAGTACAGGATCATTTGCTGGTCGGCGGCGCTTACTTGACGGTTCCCGCCGGTGGATTTCAGGACGGCGACGTTATTGAAGTCACCAATGGGTTGAAAAGTAATGTGTTAGAGTTTGACAGTGACGATGAATTGTTGGATTCGTCCAATATCGCGATACCATTTTCTGGTTTAGAGACTCCGGAGCAACTCGCCGATAAATTAGCACTCGCGTTGCAGGATTTGGGAACGGTCTATAGTGCCAAACATACAGAAGGTGGAGAAATTTCAGTTCTGTTGGCTGAAGACTATTACGTCGATGGCTTAGATACTGGGTTGGTCGTCGATGAGGCTCCTGCTGCTCGTGGGGGTGTGACTACGCTCGACTACAGTTTCCCAGTTCAATATGGTATCGATCCACTGGGTAACAGACTACTCAATGTAATCACGGAAAGTCAAAAACAACGTGCTCGTGAAATATTTGAGATGTACGGACAGGCTTTTGGCTTGACCTTTGTGGAAACCGATGCGGCTGGGCTCAAAATTGTCACCGGTGATATGCGAGCCATCGACCCAACGATTCCCATAGGACCCGGTGGCGTGTTGGGGTTGTCATCGTTTGGGGGAGACACCGGCATTGGGATTATGGATCTACAGGATTTTCAAAATGCTGAGGATGATGAGTACGGTGGTCCGTGGTTTAAAACAGCATTTCATGAAATCGGGCATTTGCTAGGACTTGGTCATACAGACGCTTTAGCTCCATTTACGGTTATGAATAGTGATATAGATCTTGGATTCGGGCAAGCGATAGAGTCACGCTTTCCAGGTGATCATGATGTGGCACATGGGCAATATCTGTACGGCGTTCGCACTGGTGATTTGGATCTTTATGAAATAGATATCACCGAAGCAGGCACACTCGATATTGAGACGTTTGCTGAGCGTTTGACAGATGTTAGTTTGTTGGATACTGCGGTATCTGTATTTCGCGACGTATTGACGGTCGACGAAGATGGATCCGCCATCGTCAATGGCAAAGAGTTGGTTGCTCGTAACGATGACTACTTTAGCGAAGATTCCAAGTTGACGATCGATGTGACCAAAGGGCGCTATTACATCGGTGTTAGTTCGACCGGAAACAACTCCTACGACCCCGCTGTTGAAGGTACTGGCCAAGGCGGCAAAACGCAGGGCGACTATGAGTTGCGATTAGTGTTTAGTAAAACGGCTGATGATTTTATCACCGACACCTCTGGGATAGATTTGGACGCTGACGGTGACGGAATTCCCGGCGGTACGCTCAATACATGGTTTAATGTAACTGAAACTGACGCTATTCCTGGCGGCACTGAG
>JABHUV010000385.1 GCA_018658605.1 Planctomycetaceae bacterium
GATGATGTCATAGGGAAAGGGCTCTTGCGGTTCTTGCGGCCGATTAGGCCGGGGAAATTCGTCTACCCTTTCAAGCACTAGGGTGATTGGGATCCCCTGGACAAATAAGCCCTTCATTTCATTTCCGGATTCATTAACCTCGGCTGTATAACTTACTTTGAGGGGAGTTATTTGAAATGAAAACAGTTCACCCACATACTTCACTTTTTCCAACGCAATGGGTCCACTTGCCTGGTCGAAACTGTACATGTTTCCACTGAGCACATTTCCGTCGTGCATGATTTCTAAACCAATCCGTAGCTTAGCCCCGCCGACAGGGAGTGTTCCGTGCCACTTTCCGGACAGATTAATTTCCGTTTCAGCAGCCTGTAAGGGTAGGCAGAACAGTACAGTCAGCAACAAATACGTAATCATATTTCGCATCGAATTTAAAATTCTTAATCAAAAAAACTAAGAGACTGATAGTTATACGTTTAGCTGTAGATTATATTCCATGAAAGATATTAGAGGCCAATGAGAAACCTTCGCTAGCCCCCATTACAACAACAATTATGCTGATCACCCTATCACCTGCAAAAACACTCAATTACGAACCGCAATCGCTTACCTGCGAGTTCACAACTCCTCGTCTAATGGATCACTCACAGCGCATTATCAACGACATGCAACGTTTTAATGCGGATGAAATTGCTGGGCTAATGGGTGTAAGCGACAAGATTGCGAACTTGACCTATGACAGATTTCAATCGTGGGCAACACCTTTCACTAAGAAAAATTCCAAACAGGCCGTACTCGCATTCCAGGGCCAGGCCTACGATGGAATGGATGCTGCGGAGTGGAACCCCGACGACTTCCTGGCGTCACAAGACATGTTGCGTATCCTGTCCGGATTGTATGGCATATTACGTCCACTCGATCTGATGCAAGCTTATCGTTTGGAAATGGGAACCCGTGTTTCCATCGCAAACGAAAAGAACCTGTATTCATTTTGGGGTTCAATACTAACTGACTTACTCAATTCAGACCTTGCTGACACCAACTCAGACACGCTCATCAATTTAGCGTCCCACGAATACTTCAAAGCGATCAACAAGAAAGAACTCAACGCCCAGATCATCACACCAGCCTTTAAGGAAGAACGCGAAGGCGCATTCAAAATGATTTCATTTTTCGCAAAAGTCGCGCGTGGCCAAATGACCTCTTACATAATCCGTAATCGCCTAACCGACCCCGAACAAATAAAGCAATTCGACAAAGATGGCTATAAGTTTAATCCCTCCGAGTCGAACGATACCGATTGGGTCTTCACTCGCAAATCTGCGTGATGGTCGACTACGGTTCGTTCTGCTTCCCAGGCAAAATCAACGGTTAGGATTTTTGAGCGGGTCGGTACAAGGACGACCCCTACAATTCGCGCGGCATATAAATCACAATAACAAATAGACATTCAACTCCTTTTACTATTCGGACAAAACCATGAAAACTATGAAAACCATTCGCCTCTTTTGCATTCCTCTACTACTCACCGCCTTCACGACCGTCACAGGGGCAGAACCCCATTCTGCTATCAAGCCCGTGCCTCGCAGCGGTGGCTGGATGACTCGACACGAAAGTTTCAATAAACGTGTTGCGCAAGGCAAGGTAGATCTCGTCTTTATTGGCGATTCGATTACCCAAGCGTGGGAAGGCAATGGCAAAGACGTGTGGGCAAAATACTACGGAAAACGTAATGCCGTAAACCTTGGCATCGGTGGCGATCGTACTCAACATGTCATCTGGCGACTAGACAACGGTAATCTGAAAGACATCACGCCAAAAGCCGCTGTTATCATGATCGGCACAAACAACTCCGGCAGTAACAGTCCAGCAGAGATCGCGGACGGCGTTAAGGTCATCGTTGAACAAATTCGCAAAAAGTCACCCAACACTAAAATCCTGTTGCTCGCCGTATTCCCTCGAGGCACCAACAACGATGATGCTCGACGCAAAGTAAACCAAGGTGCTAACGCGATCTTCAAACAACTTGCAGATTCAAAACATGTGCATTACCTAGATATTGGGCAACATTTTCTGACCGACGACGGTACACTTACTCGGGAGATAATGCCCGACCTATTACACCTCAGTCCCAAAGGATATACCATCTGGGCCGAGTCCATCGAGAAATCATTAGCCAAGCTACTTGGCGAGTAAGGATCTATGAGAGTTACAAACATCGTTGCTGTCCTGACTGCCTTGTTAGCACTAGTGACAACTAGCTTCGCCGCTGAATTCCCCGGAAAGCTATCCGATTGGCATGGTTTTCAGAAATATGACTTTGTCGTCAACGGACAACCAGCCTTGGTTGTGTGTCCCGCTAAATCAGCCACAGGGAAACCGTGGGTCTGGCATGGCGAGTTTTTCGGCCACAAACCCGCTCCGGACATCGCGTTGCTAAAACAGGGATTCCATGTCGTTTACATGCGTGTGCCGAATTTGTTCGGTAGTCCCCAAGCTGTCAAACACTGGGACGGATTCTATCAAGTACTAACTGCGGAATACGGATTTTCTTCTAAGCCCGCCTTGGTGGGACTTAGTCGTGGAGGCTTTTACTGCTACAACTGGGCGACGGCAAATCCCACGCGAGTTGCTTGCATTTATGGTGACGCACCCGCCTTAGACCTCAAAAGCTGGCCCGGTGGCAAAGGTAGCGGCAAGGGGTCTGCCAGTGAATGGGCACGCGTTCAACGTGTGTTCGGTTTCAAAACGGAACAGGAAGCATTGGACTACAAGCTCAACCCCGTTGATACGTTGGGCCCACTGGCTAAAGCCGGAGTCCCCTTATTGCATGTCTACGGTGATGCTGACATTGTCGTTCCTTGGAAAGAGAATACCGGCCTGATTGCCAAGCGATATAAAGAACTGGGAGGTGATATCACACTGATTGGGAAACCTGGCGTGGGACATCACCCCCACGGCCTAACAGATTCGACGCCCATCGTCGAATTCATCCTTAAACATTCACTACCTGACCAGTAGCAGAGGCCTGCAACATTGCCTCAATTGTGGCGACCGCTTGCCGCCCATCCTCGGCTGTTCCGCACAATGTTGACCTGCCTTGTATTTTATCTACAAACGCTTGTAATTGGTCCGCATAGGCCTGCATTCTCGCATCGGAAACAAACGCCAGGTCAGGATCAGCCACAGGCACTGCGGGTTGCTCGAAAACGTCTTCCCATCCTCCGTGCTTACCAACGCGGATTTTACCAAAAGGCGATGCATCAATAATGCCCTCGTCCCCCATCAAACGAAAGCGAAAATCTTCGCCGGCAAATCCCGGTGCCGGCAGCACACTGGATGACCAAAAACTAGCCATTGTGCCGTCGGCAAACGTCCACAACGACATCGTCGTATTTTCATTAGGGTTGTCCTCACGAAACGTGCCACAATTTGCGGCGACGGACACTACGTCGCTACCTAGCCACCAGCGACATAAATCGATATTATGTGGGCCGCTGTTCATGATATGCCCCTTGCTGGCCGGATCAGTCCACCAACTCCATTCCCCACCAAACCCATCTGCGGTTCGCATTTCCGTAATATCAAATAACGCCGACATCTGAATACACCGGATACGTCCAATCGCGCCTTCAGCCAATAACCGTTTTACGGTTGCATTCGATTCACGGAAACGTTGGTGATACCCAACTGCCAATATTAGGCCAGCATTTGAAAAAGCACTTATCAACGCATCGCAATCCGCCACATTAGTAGCCAGTGGTTTTTCAACAAGGCAATGTTTTTGATTCCTAGCAGCATCCATAGCTTGTGAAAAATGCAAATGGTGTGGCGTGCCAATCACAATCGCGTCAATGTCGTCACGGTTCATCAACGCCTCAACGGATTCCTCGCAGGATACGCCGTAGTCAGCGGCCAAACCAACCGCGCGCGTACCGCCGGCGATGGCAACAAGCTTGGCTCCAGGAGCACGACGAGTCGCTTCGGCATGCGTCCGCCCCATGAATCCCGACCCAACAATTCCAATCCGAGTAATACTCATGAGTTAAGCACTTAGTTATCCAAAATGGGAATCGGATACCATTCACTCGCTGTATGTTGATCCTTCATCAATTTTCGGATTTGCTCCACAACTTCAGGATGAGCAGATGCAACGTTTTTCGATTCATTGGGATCTTTATCTAAGTTATATAATTCGATCTTCAACGGATTCATATTGTTCTTTCGCAATAGATTTTGTCGAACACCTTTCCATGGTCCCATCCACACCGCTTGTTGGCCACCGTACCCCGAGAACTCGCGATACATAAAATCACGTTCCTCTTGCCCTTTACCTAGCAACGTCGGCGCGACACTAATACCATCAAGTCCTTGAGGAATCGACGCCGTTTGGCCAATTAAGTCTGCAATCGTTGGTAGCCAATCTTCCAATCCAGTCACGAATGAACTGTTGGTCCTGGCCGCTACTTTTCCTGGCCATTTAACAATCAGAGGCACACGTATCCCCCCTTCGTAGAGCGAACCTTTGAGGCCACGCAATTTTCCGACGCTATTAAAGAACTCATAATCAACTTCCTGTTTCAGGTGCGTTGTGCCGTTATCCGAAGTAAACACAACGATTGTGTCATCCTCGAGCCCAAGCTCTTTGACGAGATTAAGAACATTGCCGATATATCGGTCCATCCGAGTAATCATGGCAGCATAGGCCGCGCGAGGGGTAAAATGTGGCGTATAGCCATAACCCTTTTCTTTGGTAAAGGGAGGGTCGTTCCAGTTAAGCTTCAAATAGGGTTGCAACTCCTCGTCCGGTACATGCAAAGCAACATGCGGAATAACGGTGGGATAATATAGGAAAAAAGGACGATCCTTGTTCGCTCGAATAAACTTCAACGCCTGTTCGTTAATATGGTCCGGTGCATAGTCTTGCCCCTTAAACTGATCATAACTACGGGGGTCACTGCGGTCCGCGTCGGCGACAAAATCGTCGTGCCCACCGACTGCAGGACTATTATTAAGTTGCACACGCTTTCTGTTGCTCCACAAGTATGAAGGGTAGTAAGAATGAGCGTGCCGTTGACAGTTATAGCCAAAAAAACGATCAAATCCTTGAAACACTGGATCGCCTTCGGAACCTGGAAAACCTAGCCCCCATTTTCCAAAAGCGCCGCAGGCGTAACCATGCTTACCCAATACTTCAGCAATCGTTACTTCACTGGCCGGAATAGGACGCTGCCCTTCCGGTTTGACCTCGCCATTGTTACGAACCCACGCATGCCCTGGGTGGCGACCTGTTAACAATACACAGCGTGATGGTGCACAGACAGCATTGCCAGCGTAACCGCGTGTAAACCGCATACCATCTTTGGCTAGCTGATCTAGATTGGGAGTTTTTATTAACTTCTGACCGTAGCTGCCCAATTCCTTATAACCGAGGTCATCTGCCATGATCAAAATAATATTGGGATTCGCGCGCACTGCCTCTGCCGCCCCAACAGCGCCGACCCAATTTATTGACGTTAATACACACGTCACCAAAGCGACCGCCAAACCAACCTGTCTTGTAATAATTCGAACCATCTAATTCACTCACTCCTATTTATTATTGCCACGATTCGCGGCATCTTGTTGAATCTCCAAACGCACTTTATCCAGACTAGCGGGCCAGCGGAATGTTGGTAATTTATCGGGATCAAAACCTTTTAGGTGACCCCGAATACGGGTTGCTGGGCGAGTATATTCTAACTTGGTACGACCAAACACTTCCTCACACAGTGACGCCAAGGCAGGATCATATTCTTTGAGTTCCTCGCGGGTGTTTACATGATTATGGTCATGGTCGTTCTCGCGATTATTATTAAACCAACACTGCACACCTTCCGCAAAATATTCATTTTTGTTGACCGACGCATATTTTGGTTTCCACAATCCTGCTTTCATCGCAGATTCATACGCCTTAATGACGCGTGTGTCAAACGTATCATCCACTCGTACCATCCCTCGCAAGTGTATGTTGTGAGCCAATTCATGAATCAGAATATTTTCTTTGAAATAGGGATCCCCCGGCATACACAATAGATTTTCTTCGCCGCAAGAACACACAGGATCCGTTTTCGATCCCCCCAAACCACGGGCGCGAGCATCCCACCAGTCCTTGGGGGTCATTTTAGAATGCTCGGGAATGTCTGTCGTGAATTCATCGTGAGCCATCACGATTAATCGAGATCCGCTGGCGATCATAGCATCCCGCACATCTGGTCGCTGCCGCAGCATCATATTTACGAGGTAGGCAGCTTCACGCAAGGCATAGTCATCAACCCTATCC
>JABHUV010000386.1 GCA_018658605.1 Planctomycetaceae bacterium
AACCCCATTTCATCGCGACTGGTGGAGGTTCAGCTAAATCCGAGAATGATGCCCGTATCGGACTCGTCGTCGGTAACTTTCTCAAACGATTCTGTACACTCGGCTGGGTGCTCACGGGGCTAATTGCAGCCACACTGTACGCCGATGTTGGCCAATTGATCCAAAATCCTGACCAGACATGGGGCTATGCCTCGATGCACTTGCTCGGACCCGGTTTCCGAGGATTGATGCTCGCCTGCCTGCTTGCCGCGCTGATGAGTAGTGTTGACGCCTACATGATTGTCGGTGCCGGACTAATCGTACGGAACCTATATGTTCCATTTGTCAAACCATCGGCGACAGATAAAGAATGTCTGTGGGTTGGACGCGTCACAGGAATCATCGTAGTCGTGGGATCCATCTTTTTCTCACTGACAATTTATGACATGATCGCCCAGCTTACGATCACGTTTTGGTTCCCACTCGTCTTTGCCGCTCCGTTTTGGATTGGCATGTATTGGCGCCGCGCCACAACACGAGCTGCTTGGATCACGGTCGCTTATTGCATCCTTGTGTTTGGCATGATTCCTTATCTAGGACCAATCATCGCTCCTAACCTTAAAACCAACGAGACACTACTGGCACGCACTGAATTGACACGTACTGTTTCACAAGATATTGTTTCCAAATCAACGCTACGTCGAGAGTACACCAAGGCAATAACAACTTGGTCACTACAATTCGACCGCGCGAACAATATTAATAAAGCTGAACTTGAATTGCTCAAGCCCAAAAAAATCAGTGCTACTAAGATCGCAATTCCCGACAGCACCGGCAAAGAACTCGTCGAGTTGGAGGTTGGCGTATCACGTCTCGAAACCTCGACGGAAAATGGCGGAAATGCGATATTCTTCAAATCAGTCAAACCCATTAACAGTTCGATTACTCCGGAAGTTGTCGGGGTAGAGAAAATCAATGATTTCAAGACTCGCTATAAACTTGCCTACCCGCAAGGCACTAAGTTTGTAGCGTCTGGCAACTTAAAGCTAAATCTCGCCTTCTTCCTGCCACTCGGGATCGACCTCGCGGCGCAAACAAATTCCACCCGCAACGCGCTCGAACTCGTGTCGAAAATAGTCCTGCCAATTTTAGTGATGATCATCGCGAGTTGGATTACTAGTATTACCGGTAAATCCAATTCATCCGAGACTCTTGAACGCTTTTATGCAAAGATGAAAACACCCGTTGATCCAGATCCAGAGGCCGACCTAGCCAAACTCGAAGCAGTCTACGCGGAACCGAGCAATACGGAACGAGTCAAACTATTCCCGAACTCTAAACTGGAAATTCAAAAACCGACAACTGCCGATATTGTTGGCTTTACGATTTCCATGCTCGTTTGCTTTGCAATCGTTGGCCTAGCATTCGTCATGGCCGGAATAGCATAGGCTCAAGCGAAACAAAAAAATAGCAACAATTGAGCGATTCATCACCTCTACAAACTGGCTTTTCTGCAATATGATATGACTGACAATTCACCACACAGTCAATGACTACAGTGTGTCGTCTTTCCCGTATATTCCCTGGGAAACACCTCATACAAATTAAAGCCTTCACCGTAATAGAATATCCCTGTAATAAAACATGAAACGCACTTTTTTAAAAAGCAAAATTCACCGAGCCACCGTCACACAAGCCAACCTTGATTATGATGGATCAGTTTCGATCGATACAACACTGCTGAAGCTAGCTGACATTCAACCCTACGAACAGGTAGATATCTACAACATCAGTCGTGGAACACGCTTGACAACGTACGCCATTGAAGCCCCCGCGGATTCAGGGAAGATCTGCATCAATGGAGCAGCGGCCCATCTGATGCAACCAACGGATCTAGTGATCATCTGTAGTTATGCTCAATTCAATGAATCGGAACCAACGCCTGATCCAATTGTGATTAAAGTCAATGAGCACAACGCACAACAAAATTGAGATCGGTTATTTTTCCCAAAAGGCATTATAAATGAGTCAAGCGGCACAACGACGTACTAAACTACGGTCTCAGCTGAAAAAGCAGGGCCTCGATTCAATTTTGGTAACCGACGTACGCAACGTGAGTTACCTGTCCGGATTTTCAGGTGACTCGAGCTACTTGTTCATCACCACTAAAAACACCATTATTATTTCCGATTTTCGCTACTTGCAAGAAATCGCGGATGAATGCAGTGACATTGATTCGGTGATCCGCCGCTCTACTGACTCGATGATTAAGGTCTGTGCCAAGCTGATTCGAAAGTCTGGCGTAAACAATGTAGCCCTCGAGGGCGATTCACTGCCGCTGGCAATAGCAGAGGCGATCCACACGAAGATGCCCAAAGTTGATTTCGTCACGACCTCGAGCATTGTCGAAAAACTTAGGGAAATTAAGAGCCGTAGTGAAGTTGCCTTGATTCGCAAAGCGGTACATGCCGCACAAAAAGCTTTTGGAGTCATCACCAGTTCGCTCACCAAAGATCAAACCGAAAAAGAAATTGCTTTCAATCTCGAACATCAAATCCGCCAATTCGGCGGCCGCGGCACGAGCTTCGACCCAATCGTTGCTGTTGGTAGCCAAGCGGCACTGCCGCATGCGACTCCGGGTAACCAAACTATCGGGGATGCCGATTTTGTATTGTTCGACTGGGGTGCCGACTACGATTGTTACCTCAGCGATATCACGCGCACTATGGTCACTGGCAAAGTGACTGCCAAATACCGCAAAGTGTACAATACGGTGCTGCAAGCACAACAACGAGCAATCAAACGAATCAAACCCGGAGCGATCATGAGTAAAATCGATGCCGCTGCACGCGGACATATCGCCAATGCGGGGTATGGGAAATACTTTGGACACAGCCTTGGTCACGGCATTGGAACCTACATTCATGAATCGCCACGCCTGGCAGCAAATCAACACATTCCACTGCAACTCGGCATGGTTGTTACGGTCGAACCGGGAATTTATTTACCAGGTTGGGGCGGTGTTAGAATTGAAGATGATGTCCTTGTTACCCGTAATGGACACGAAGTTTTGACGAATCTGCCTAAGAAACTTGAAGAGTGCATTCTAGAAGTCTAAGCTAGTTTTTCGGTACGATTGGAAATATGATCTTGTCAAACCGTCAAAAAAACCGATAAACAAGGGAACCAAACAAACTTTATTACTCAATTCTGTTACATCAGCACCTATTTTCACGTTTTCGCCCGTCGTTGGGGCTTAAAATGCAAGATTACCAGTATTTGTATCAGAAACATTAAATAAGAAAGAAAGCGTAGCATGGCGAAATCCGGCAATGTTTTCGATATCGATCGTCTCCATCAGTACGTAGAGTTCATGAAGGAGAACGACATAACCGAAATCGATTTAGAACAAAACGGCGAAAAAATTCGTTTATCCAGGTCTGGCGGCGTTATGCCTGTCAGTGCCTCTGCGCCAGCACCTGTAGCCGCACCAACGGCTACAGCGGACAATGACGAAGCAGCGGAACCAGACCATATTGTGACAATTAACAGTCCCATGGTTGGCACCTTTTACTGTCGTCCCAATCCCGAATCCGAACCGTTTGTTCAAGTAGGTGATATGGTTACGGCGGAATCTACAGTCTGTATTGTCGAGGCAATGAAAGTTTTCAATGAGCTGGCTGCAGAAATTCGCGGAAAGATCGTGGCTGTACTCGTCGATGACCAAACGCCTGTCGACGTTGGCAAGCCGTTATTCAAAGTTGACACCAGCGGCTAGTTTTTGTCGCTGGGTCTGCAATTCAGCAATCCAACCGTCATAAATCAATTTCGTCGTTCATACCTACTCGGTAGGTGAACTCAACAAATCTATCTCTTATTTTTCGATCTCCACTTATATGTACAAACGCATCTTAATAGCGAACCGAGGCGAAATTGCATTGCGCGTAATGCGTGCTTGTAAGGAAATGGGAATCGAAACCATCGCCATTTTCAGCGAAGGTGACCGAGGGGCTGCTTACTTAGATCTCGCCGACGAGGCCTATTGTGTCGGCCCCGCTCGCTCCACCGAAAGTTACCTCAAAATCGACCGCGTTATCAGTGCAGCCGAAGTAGGTAACGCTGACGCTATTCATCCAGGCTATGGTTTTTTAGCTGAAAATTCTCACTTCAATGACGTCTGTAGAAATTGCGAAATCGACTTCATCGGTCCTTTACCATCCTCTATGGACCAACTCGGCGACAAAAACACCGCGCGACGCATGGCACGTGAAGCAAACGTTCCTGTTGTCCCTGGCAGTGCCGGATTGATAACTGACAACGCCGAAGCAACAAAGGTTGCTGACGAAATTGGCTATCCAGTGCTGATCAAAGCAACAGCCGGTGGTGGTGGAAAAGGAATGCGAGTAGCAAAGAATGCTGACGACCTAGAGACCGCTTTGAAACAAGCAGCTCAAGAAGCAGAGGCTGCCTTTGGTAATGCCGCTGTCTATCTGGAAAAATATGTCGAAGAGCCACGCCACGTAGAAGTGCAAGTCATTGCCGATCAACACGGTAACGTAGTCCACTTGTGGGAGCGAGATTGCAGTACCCAACGAAGACATCAAAAACTGATCGAAGAATCACCAGCGACAAATTTACCCGAGGACATCCGCACGTCGATTTGCGAAGCGGCGGTACGCATGATCGCCAACGCAAATTACTCCAATGCTGGCACCGTCGAGTTTATTGTCGACAAGAACCATGATTTTTACTTTATCGAAGTCAACGCTCGCATCCAAGTTGAACATCCAGTCTCTGAATTAGTGACTGGTGTGGACTTGATCAAGGAACAGATCCGAATCGCTGCGGGTGAACCGCTCGCCTTTACCCAAGAAGATATCGGGGCCTGTAAGGGACATGCGATTGAATGTCGCATCAATGCAGAAAACCCGGATCGCAACTTCCAACCATGCCCTGGAACAATCGATCATCTCATTATCCCTGGCGGTAAAGGTGTCCGCTGGGATTCGCATGTTCATGCAGGATACACCGTACCACCTCATTATGATTCTATGATCGGTAAACTCTTAGTGCACCAACCAACCCGTGCAGAAGCCATTGCTACAATGCTCCGTTGCTTGGATGAACTACAAGTCGGCGGTATTGCCACAACAGCTTCTTTCCACAAAAAAGTGTTGACACACCCCGAATTTATTGCTGGCAATATCGACACCACTTTCGTCGAACGAACGCTGTTAGACTAAAGGTTATTAACTACCCTTGTGGTTTACGGCAAAAAACTGCGTGAATCAAACACAGATGCAATCTGCCGGTCTCGCTTACCTTTTTTATTTGGGTTTCCTCCATGACTACTGATACTTTGTCCCGCCCCGAAAAAACAATCAATCCAATAAAACGCGTCGCCATTCTATTCGCGGGCGGGCCTGCTCCAGCGGCCAATGCCGTTATTTCATCCGCTGCCGTTTCGTTCATTCGCAATGGCGCGGAAGTCATTGGCATCAAACACGGATATTCCGCTTTAATGGAATATGATGGTGAAACGCCATTGGTAGAAGGTCAAGATTACATTCGGCTCACTGAAGAGTCCCTCGACCAAACTCGAGCCAAACCAGGAATTATGATTGGCACCGCTCGTGCGAATCCCGGCAAGTCAATTCAACAACCATCTGATTTTCAAGATGCTGACAAGACCGCAGCACTGCAGCGCACCTACAATGCCATGCGCAGCCTAGACGTCGATGCGTTCATTTCCATTGGCGGCGACGACACACTTAAGACCGCTAATAAATTCCAACTGTTCCAAAAACACCTCGGCGATGACCATATTACAATCCCTGTAGTCCACCTTCCGAAAACTATCGATAATGACTATATGGGAATAGATTTTACCTTTGGATTTTTCACCGCCGTTGATTTTCTGGCAACAGAAATTCGTAACTTGAATTGCGATGCATCTGCGGGTCGAGCATATTTTCTCTGCGAAGCAATGGGACGCAGTGCAGGGTGGCTCGCTTATGGCGCTGCAATGGCTGGTGAGGCAAGTTTGGTCATTAGCGTAGAAGATATTGTCGGTATCTATGCAACCGAGGAAACAATCACGAACGAGATTACTGGCGAATCGGAAACTCGAAAAATCATGGATATGCAAGCACTGGTCGGTCGCATGGTACGAACGATGGTTGCCAGAGAAGAACAGGGCAAGGAGTTTGGCGTTATCGTTGTAGCCGAAGGATTAGCTGAGTTCTTGCCGTACAGTTACCTTGCAGGAATACCCCGAGATGACCATGGCCACATTGCTATTTCAGAAATCAGTCTAGGAAAAATTTTAACCGAATACCTGAGCACCGCTTATACCGAGGCGACCGGAAAGCACCGCAAGATCAATGGCTTGCAATTAGGCTATGAATCACGCTGCTCCCAACCCGTAGCATTTGACATTATGCTCGGTAGTCAATTAGGCGTGGGTGCATATCGAGCACTCGCCGAACAACAGCTCAATGGCGTCATGGTCAGCATCAGCGGCCAACTCGATTTAGAGTACGTGCCATTTAAACAACTCGTTGACCCTGATACGCTCGTCACCGTCGTTCGCTACATCGAAACAACCAGTGATTTCCACAAACTAGCAAGATTCCTCGAGCCGTATATCGATTAATTTCGCGGGGCATCGTAACACGTGCGTTACAAACTACCTTTGGTGGAGGGAACAATGCCTTGCATCCGTGGATCAGCTTCGATAGCCGCTCGAAATGCTCGAGCCGTGCCTTTAAAAATGCCTTCACTGATATGATGGCTATTGCGACCATAATGCAAGTTGACATGAAAGTTACAGAGGGCATTAGCAGCAAAGGCTTGCCAGAAATCTTCGACCAACTCGCTATCAAACTCACCGATACGACTAGTTGGGAATTTGGCGTTAAATACCATCGCATAACGACCACTGAGGTCGATAGCAATAGATACCAGTGTTTCTTCCATCGGCAACGTATAGTGCCCGTAGCGACGAATCCCGGCTTTGTCACCAAGGGCTTCTTTTACCGCTTGACCTAAACAGATGCCAATGTCTTCCACCGTGTGGTGTTGATCCACATGCAAATCACCGTTGGCGCGAACTTTCAAATCCACCACGGCGTGGCGGGCAAACAAGTCGAGCATGTGATCTAAAAATCCCACACCAGATTCGATATCCGAAGTGCCAGTACCATCAAGATTAATTGATAATTGAATGTCTGTTTCTGCTGTTTTACGGTCGATCTCAGCTGTACGCGTCATCGTATTACCCTATCGTTTCTCTAAAAGACTGAGGCAGGCATCCATTTGTTCATCCGAGCCAACGCTGATTCTTAACCCATCCTGCCATTTGGGATACTTCATATATCGGACCAAAACGCCGTTCTCTTTGAGATACTCGTAAATCTGTTCTGCGGGTTGTTCCGGATGGGTACACCAGACAAAATTTGCGTGCGAGGGTATTATGTCATATCCTAATTGTGCCAATTGTTCCTGCAAACGGCTCCGAGTCGCTCGAATCTTGGCAACATTCTCTGCTAGCCAAGTCGTATCGCATATCGCCGCAGTTGCCGCTGCTAATGACAACGAATCGCAATTATAGGAATCCTTCACCTTAAGCATCTGGGTAATTACTTGAGGCTGCGCGACGGCAAAACCAAAACGCAAACCGGCTAAGCCGTAAGACTTGCTGAGCGTACGAGTAACGATGATCTTTTCATTTTCTTGCACTAAATCAAGACAATTAAAATCCGCGAAATCAGCATATGCTTCATCTACGATTAACGGGCAAGGTAGCGAGTCTGCTATTTCCAGAATTCCTTCTCGGCTAACCACTGTTCCCGTCGGACTATTTGGATTGGGTAACATCACCAAACGCAATTGTCCATCGCCAGTCCGGAATGCCGTCGGTAATGTCCAATCGTCGTTAAAGGCAACCTCCTCCGCCGTGGCACCTTGAATGGCAGCCAGGGTGCGATACAGAGTATAACTGGGGTAGGGAAGCCGAATGGTATCGCCCGCATCAACAAACGTACGTGTTAAAATGGTGAGAATATCATCGCTTCCATTACCGCACAAAATCCAGTCCGGATCAACGCCCAAAATCGGCGCCGCGGTTAGGCGAAACCCAGTAGCGACTGGATCTGGATAACGGACGAGGTTCCTTACAGTCGTCTCGATAGCCGTCACAACTGTCGCCGAAGCCGAATATGGATTCTCATTCGTGTTGAGTTTGATCAACTTCCCTTGCTGTGGTTGTTCACCCGGAATGTAACCCGCAAGATCTCGAATTGTTTTTCTTACATTTGACATAGACACACCGCTACTCAGACTCAACTCGGATTTCGACACTACGGCGATGGGCAGTTAAACCTTCTTTGTTCGCCATAGTCG
>JABHUV010000042.1 GCA_018658605.1 Planctomycetaceae bacterium
AGATGCTCGCATTGGCGCCACCGGTTATACCGGTAGTCGTCACGCTGGATTACAGTTAAAAGCAGCAGCAGATGCGGTCGGTAAGCCGATTTATTTGGAGCTTTCGAGTGTAAATCCAATCGTAATTTTGCCGCAAGCTATGGAGCAGCACCATGAGGAAATCGCGACGGAATTTACAGGCAGTTGTTTGATGGGGACTGGTCAATTTTGTACGAATCCCGGTTTAGTGGTTGTCTTGAAGAGCGACGCAACGGATTCGTTTATTGCCGCTCTTAGTGAACAATTTGCCGAAGCTCCTGTTGGAACATTGTTGTCGTCGGGTGTGGAAAGTAGTTTGGAATCTAACTTGGAAATTCTCGTGAACGCGGGCGCAGAGATTGTCGTGGGCAATACGCCTGCCGATAGTGATCGGTATTGCTATGCTAATACGTTGCTCAAAGTAACCGCACAACAATTTGTCGCCGATCCGGAAACGATGCAAACAGAGGCTTTCGGAAATAGTTCGTTACTGGTCGTCACCGAGTCTATGGATGAAGTTAATGCTGTCATCGCCTGCTTTGAGGGCAATTTAACGGGCTGCATTTACTCGGCTACAGACGGAAGTGATGATGCGGCTTACGATCAGATCGCTGCAAACCTCCAATCCAAAGTGGGCCGCATGTTAAATGACAAGATGCCCACGGGTGTAGCGGTTAGTGCGGCGATGAATCATGGGGGTCCATTCCCAGCGACGGGGCATCCGGGGTTTACCGCAGTTGGAATTCCCGGATCTCTTTTGCGATTTGCGATGCTACAATGTTACGATAATGTTCGTCACGATCGGTTACCCGCATCGTTGCGTGATGAGAATCTTAACGGAGAATTATGGCGGTGTGTTGATGGTAATTGGACGCAGGGAAATATAAGCTGACTCCCTTAGGGGATAACAAAAATATTCTTATTTAGACTCAGGAGAAAATCCATGAAGTGTGGAGCAACCATTGCATGTGTGCTATTGGCAGTGACGTTTATAGTACCTGTGTATGCCGACGATGCTGGCCAGAGTTTATTAGATCAAGCGACTGAAGCAAAAATTGGCGCCATGAATTTTCAGCAATTGGAGAAGGTCATCTCCTTGGCTGAACAAGCAATCGAAAAGGGATTAGGGGAAGGAAATATTGAATTTGCTCAGCAATTGATCACATCAACGTTAATGCAACGTGCCGAAGCAATTTCCCAACGAATTCTGTCAGGCCAACCTCCTCAACAATGGCCTCAGATGCGTCAGTTGGCTCAACAAGATCTGATAAAACTGTTGACCTATGATAAGGCGAACGGGGAAGCTCATCTTTTGACGGCTAAATTACAGACGCTACCTCAGGGTAATCGAGAACAAGGATTGAATGCGGCTACGACTGCTATAAAGTCTTTTGCTGAAGACAGAGAGAAACAAGCCGAAGCTTTCATGGCAAGATCGGGATTGCGAGAAAAACCGGAACAGCAGATTGCTGATCTGGACAAAGCGATTGAATTGGCACCGACGAATCCGATGATTTATCGTCAACGGGCAGGTGTTTACCAACGGTCTGGAAAACTTGATGAAGCGACAAAAGATTTACGTAAAGTGATTGAACTTGATGATAACAATATTGATGCCTTGGGCTCGTTGGCGGAGTCACTTGCAAGGTTGGATCGCTTTGAGGAAGCAATCAAATTAGCGAACGAAGCGATTAAGACGGAGCCGGAATCAAGCACGGGATATGAACTGCGAGCGCGGATTTATATCATGCAAGAAGATGGTGAAAAAGCACTGGATGATTTGTCAAAAGCGATTGAGCTTAACCCAAAAGGTATTGTGGCATTATTATTGCGAGCAACAATTTATCTTACCGACGATAAGTTAGAGGAAGCCAATGCGGATTTAGATCGTGTCCAAGCAATCAATCCGAACGTTCCCCAGCTTTACCTGTTACGCGCGGGAGTGTTTGAGCAGCGGGAAGACTATTTGCAGGCTGCTAAAATACTTGAAGTTATTCTGCGGTTTGCTCCTAATGACGAGCAAATGCGATTGCGTGTTGCCATGGATTATTCGATGGCAGAGGAATTTGAAAACGCGATTAAACATGTTAATGTGGCGATTCAGGAGAATAACGATAGTTGGCTCGCCTATTATTCACGGGCTGATATTTATTTGTCGATGGGTGAACATGCCAAAGCCATCGAAGACTATGAACGAGCCTACGAAATTAACAAAGAGTATCCTAATTTGTTAAACAACTTTGCTTGGACGCTGGCCACTTCGACAGAGGCATCCGTGCGTGATGGTAAACGAGCAGTTAAGTTGGCACTTGAAGCTTGCGAAGTGTCAGATTATGAAAAACCCCATATTCTAAGCACACTCGCAGCGGCCTACGCGGAAAGTCGTGACTGGAGTAATGCTCGGAAATGGTCGCAAAAGGCGGTTGAGTTGGCGCCTGAGGATATTAAAGAGACCTTGCAGCAAGAGTTAGAGTCCTACAAAAAGAAGAAGCCCTGGCGAGAGAATAAGGCTGAGGAACGGAAGGAAAATCCGAAGCCCAAGTTACAGACGATATAGGAAAATGGCAAATGGAAATCCAGTCCGCGGAGCAGTTGGTTCAAGATCAATGTAGGCCAACTGCAGGGCAGTCTGGACTGTATTCAGAGGAGCAAACGCTCGCTCAATTGGCCTGTTTGGAAGATTGGTATTTGGTGGCCGGCGGCCAAAAAATTCGCCGCGACTATACCGTAAAAAATTTTCTCGCAGGATTAGAATTTTTCGATAAGGTTGCGATATTAGCTGAAGTCGAAAACCATCATCCGGACCTGCATCTTGTAGGTTATCGCAACTTGTCCCTTGAACTTTGGACCCATACCATCGGTGGGCTTAGTGTCAACGATTTTATTCTTGCGGCTAAAATCAATGGGTTAGAGAAACCCACCGGTGTCGTTGTTGAGTGAGAGTGAATATTAATTGATACCAAGTAGTGGCCGGTATCACCCAATAATTCTTTTGACAGCAGATTTGGCGTTGCGTATGCAAAGTGGTATTCCTACACCGCGGTAAGCATTGCCTGCAATTTCAAGGTTTGGGGTTTTACTAAGTTCTAGTTCGATCTTGTCAACGAGTTGTACATGCCCCACGTGGTATTGTGGCATTTTGCTTTCCCAGCGAGCGACTTGGGTGAAGATTGGCTTACCGTTGACGCCTAACAATTCACGGAGTTGTTGTTTGGCAGACTCGATCAATTGTTCTTCGCCCCATTGCAGCAGTTCAGGCTGCAATGCGCCACCAGCAAATATACGGAACAGGACTGAATCCTGGGGCGCGCGGCCGGCAAATTTTTGGCTCGCCATGCTAATTGCGATTAACGGGCGATTTTCCGCTTGGGGAACGACTACACCAAAGGCATCAAGTGGATGATCAATGTCGCAAAAACGATAGCCCATGGTTACAATGGCGGCGCCTGCCAGTGGGATATCGGCGATCAGTTTACTTAGTTTAGGGCAGGCATCTTGCACAAGTCTGCCTGTGATTTGAGAGCTAGTCGTCAATAATAAACGATCAAATTGGCGGGTTGTCGTTCCCTGTGTATCTTGTTCGATGGTTAACTGCCACGCATCGTTTTGGAATTCCAATTGCGTGACTCGTTGTCTAAGTTTGAGTGTATTGGTTTTGAGTTGGTTGGTCAGAGTCGCGATGATCGACTGCATGCCGTATTTAGGAGCGACGAATGCTCCATATCGTGCCCCGGTTGAGGATTCCTGTGATGTCTGGCTACGTAGTTGTTTGATTCCTTCTCGAATGAGGCCTTTCCCAGTTCGTTCCATGGCAAGGAAATCTGCAAGTGTTGCTTGCATACTGAGTTTTTCCGGATCAGCGGTATAGATTCCTGAAATCAACGGTTGAATGATACGTTCGAGAGCTTCCCGTCCTAATCGCCGCCTTGTAAAGCTGGCCAGACTTTCATCGCCTACACTTTTTCTCCGAGGAACGAATAGCTCTGCGATCACACGTAGTTTCCCTATCCAACTCAGCAAAGGTGTTTTTAGAATCGCGCCTATGCGTGTAGGTGTCAGCATTGTCCAGCCCAATGGCATTTTGCATAGGTTGCCACGGTAGATGATATAAGCACCACGGTGATCCTTGTTGGTGCCGATTAATTGATCTTCAATGCCGAGTTCGCAGCACAATTCAAATGCTTCGTTGTCTCGAGTCGTAAACATATCTGGTCCAAGTTCGACCAAAAATCCATCTCGCTTGACAGTCTGTAAGATTCCACCCGGCTTGTCGCTTGCTTCGAGCAGAGTGATATTTAAATCTGGTCGTTGTTGTTGTAAATAATAAGCAGCGGACAATCCGGTAATCCCAGCACCTACGATTGCGATGGATGATTCCGGTGGAAGGGGCGTGGAATTGGCATTGCCTATTGTTGTGCTGGAATCTGAAGCCATGATTTGTTTAACGAGTTAACTGCACCTGTTTGTTTATGTGTATCATAACCTATATAGAATGTTTCACTAACCGTGCACGGAATCAAACATAAAAGGGACGTTGGGTATCGTTATGGCTGAATATCGAATTGGAGTCATCGGGCACACTGGCCAAGGTAATTATGGTCATGGAGTTGATACGGTCTGGGGACATATAGCAGGGTGTACAGTGGTCGCCGTTGCGGACCCCGATCCGGCTGGATTACAACAAGCTAAGAAGCGGCTAAATGCATCGCAGGCGTATTCAGATTATCGGAAAATGCTAGCCAATGAGCAATTAGATATTGTTAGTATTTGTCCACGGTGGGTGGATCGTCATCACGAAATGGTGTTAGCGTGTGCACAACGGAAACTTCATATCTACATGGAGAAACCATTTTGCCGAGAATTGCAAGAAGCTGATGAAATGGTGAAAGCCTGCGAGTCAAATGACATAAAATTGGCGATTGCCCATCAGACTCGATACAGCCCAAAACTTGCAGTGATTAGAAATCTAATTGAAGATGGCGGTATCGGTACCGTGTTAGAATTGCGAGGTCGTGGCAAAGAGGATCGGCGTGGTGGTGGTGAAGATTTATGGGTGCTTGGATCGCATGTTTTTAATCTAATGCAATATTTTGGTGGTGACAGTCAATGGTGTATGGCCGAAGCGACTCAGCAAGGCCAACGTATTACCAAAGAACACGTTGGTCAGGGTAAAGAGGGCATCGGCCCGTTGGCTGCTGATTCCATTACGGCGATGTATGGCATGCAAGACAATATTACGGGGTATTTTGCTTCGACTCGCGAAGCAGGGAATGGCGCGAGGTTTGCGTTACAAATTTATGGGAGTCGGGGGGTGGTAGAGATTAGGACAGGCTTCTTACCACAAGCTTATTATCTAGATGATCCGACATGGTGCCCTGGTCATTCAGGGAAAACATGGATTCCGATTAGTTCTGCTGGTGTGGGCAAATCGGAACCGTTGAAGGATATGTCATTACACGCAGGAAATGTGGTTGCTTGCCAAGATCTCTTGCAGGCGATTGAGCAAGATCGCTTACCGGAATGTAATGTCTACGAAGCTCGGCATACGATTGAAATGATTGCAGCTACGTTTCAATCGCATCGTCAGCAAGGTCAGGTTGCAATGCCGTTAATTGAAAGACGTAATCCATTAACACTATTGGGGCGTTGAAAAGCGGATTTGAATTGTCGCCTATACACGCGGATAAACGCGAATAAAGTGTGGGTTAAGGCGCAATTCCATGAAAACAGACTGTAACGTTTATAACGGTTGTAGTGGCAACATTGCCTATTAGTGCAATTGCACGGTTGTTGTCAGCTATTTATCTTTCTTTTCTTGCCTTCTAGGGGCTGCGGAACTAATATCAAGTAGTGGTAATTTCGATGTTATATGTGGTGGCTAACGCGCCAATTTTAAATGAAAATACTCTAGCGATCCACTTTTGGGAACTATTTATTGTTGGACGCTTAACGCAGAGAAAACTTTTTGATTATCTAACTTGAGGTTGGATACAGAGGCAAGGAACAAAAACATGTTATCGACAAATCGAATTCAAAGAATGATGTCGTTGATTGTTGTTGCTGGATTGATGACATTCACCGCTGCACTTTACGGTCAAGATGGCGGACAAGGTGGCGGTCAAGGTGGCGGTCAAGGTGGCGGTCAAGGTGGCGGCGGTATAGGTGGTGCCAACGGTGCAGGTGTTGTGATTACACCTCAGGGTATCTTGCAGGTTAGACGTTTTGATAACCGTCTAACAATGCAACGAATCCAAGCAGCACGCCAGCAGCTTGATCCCGTTGTTGCCCAAGTCAGCCCTATTCGTAAAATTTCATTGAACCGTTTGGAAGCTGAGATTGCTCGCCGAATGGAAGCAGGCGAAGGCGTCTCAGGTGAGATGCGTTACTTAGCTGGGTTAACTTCAATTGATTATGTTTTCTATTATCCGGAAACGGGTGATATTGTTATCGCGGGCCCTGCTGAAGGTTATGCGGTTGATCCCTCGGGACGTCCAGTCGGAATCCAATCAGGTAAAGCGATCATGGAATTGCAAGACTTGATTGTTGCCTTGCGAAGCTTTGGTCCCGCCGGTGATCAAGCTCAAACTGTTGGTGTGTCTATTGACCCTACTCAAGAAGGTCTACAACGAATGCAACAGTATTTGGTGCAAGCGGCGCCTTCGTTGAATCCGCGAAACACGCGACCATTTGTTGAAGGATTACGACGTAGTCTGGGACAACAGGTTGTGACGGTTGAAGGTATTTCACCGAAAACACATTTCGCTCAAGTTCTTGTCGAAGCTGATTATCGCATGAAGTTGATTGGGATTGGATTGGAAAAACCACCCATCAAGATTAATAGCTATATTCAATCTGCTAGTCCGACATCGGTTAACCGAAACGCTATGGCGCGCTGGTATTTTGTACCGGATTACGAATGCGTACGTGTTAGCGAAGATCAGTTGGCAATGCAGTTAGTTGGTGAAGGTGTTAAGTTATTTGGTGCGGATGAATTAATCCAAGCCGATGGAACGCGGGTTGGCAATGGTCTTGTTGATCGAGCTAGTAAAGCATTTCAACATTCCTTTACTACTAAATACCCTGCTCTTGCGAAAAAGGTTCCTGTTTACGCTCAAATGCGAAACCTTGTTGATATGCTGATTGCATCGGCCTATATTCAGCAGCAGGATTTTTACGGGAAAGCAAGTTGGGACCTAGGTATTCTTGG
>JABHUV010000343.1 GCA_018658605.1 Planctomycetaceae bacterium
ACCGATCAGGAAATTGCCATCCACATCTGGAGCGGGATTGGCCGCCGAGTCTCCATCGAGGCGGATAAAGGTTGGCGCTCCAGCGGCGTCGAATTTACGAGTCGGCGGTGCCGCGGAAGCGATTTCTAGGCTAAAGAAACATAATAGAATTGGGGCGAGCACTGACATTCGCTGGTTTGACATAAAGGATTCCTGTCGATTAAGTACTAGAGTAAAGGCTGTTGGTTTGAAAAACCGGTAACCTAAAGTTTGCCCCAGATTTCTTTGAGCACTTCGTAAAAGAACGGATCGTAAATTTCAAGTTCTGCGGCAACGAACGGGTAAAAGTCGTTGCGATAAAAATAGGCCTCGGTACCTTCCGCGAAAAATTCCTTTTCGTTGGTGGTTCCATAATGCTTTACCGTCCGACCTGTATACAGCAGGACTTGTTTATATTTGCCCGCTGCCATGGCCCGGTCGTACGCGTTTTTAACTTTGGGGTGATCAAATCCAAGTATCTGGTCATGATAGGAATGTGCAAGTTCGTGTAGGATGACGGCCGGATGTTTCAAGATTTGTTGGCGGGACAGTAAGGCGGCCGCGCGCGGTATATGAACCTTCTGATGAAGTCGAAGATCATGTCCATGGTCGCTCAGCCACCGCTTCCCAGGATGATATTGCATGTTCCCCAGCGTCGGGTGGTCCTGTTCAATCCATATTTCCAGCGTCTGCATGATTTTAAGTTGTGTCTCGGGTAGCAAGATCTTTATTCGCTGCAGATGATTGGCAAGCATCGATAATTGCTGGGCTCCAGCCTCCGCTCCTCCGCCTTTGAGCATTGTCGGTTGAACATAAACCGTCCAGCCTTCGATGTTCTGCTTAACCGGATCAAAACGAACACCGGCCGCGCTTGGTGTTCGTTTCTCTTGAGATGTTGCAGTTAAGGCCGCCACTGAAAGTAGAATACTGAAGCACATGCAATAACGAATCATATTTTTCTCTTTATCTTGATGAAGCAAGTCAAACCTGAATATACCTGCTCGCGAGACGTTTTACAAACCAATCAGCGTTGACAAGGGATCTGCCTAATGCACGGTCCGTTATTCAGAAGGAGGTCTGACCACTGCGTTCAATATGAGGCCTACCATGATAAGCAAGAATCCTCCAATTAAGCTTGGAGTGGCGTTCGCAGCCACCATCAAAAACGTGATCTTTGGGGGAATGGAATTTGCATTATCCAGTGTCATGAAGAAAATAATAACTGCTGCAATACAGAATATATAACCACCGAAAATGGATAGTTGCGCGATCTTCTGATAGTACGCGCGGTTTTTTTGTTGCATTAGATTATGGTATGACACTCTCTCTTGATTAGATGTTCGAATATTACAAAACGCTCAACCAAGTCACAATGGCAATTTGACTACATGCTTCGCCGCTCAAACGGGGAATCCGACGGAGTTTTTCTGAGATGCTCGCATTTGGCGCTAACGGGTATTGCAGTAAGTTTCAAACATGGCGAAAATGACATATTCGTGAGTGGTATCCATTTTATCTGGGTTTTGATAGTACGGAAACTTTATGTTAATCCGCGAGTAAGGAATGAATACTGATGAACGTTGATATTAATCGCCGTGCTTGGCTTCGTGGGGCTGGTGGAGCGTTGATGGCTTTGCCTTATTTGGATGCGATGGCTTCCGCTGCGGACAGACACTCGCAGCCGATGCGGATGGTTTGCATTGGTTTAAATTTTGGATTGGTACCGCGTTTATTTTTTCCGACAGAAACCGGGTCGAGTTACCAACTCAGTGAACGACTTGCGCCGCTTGCAGAGCACCGCAGTGAGTTCACCGTCTTTTCCGGGCTGGATCATGGCCTCAACGGACAAGGAGGCCACGGCGGGGTCCACGCTTATCTCTCCGGTGTGCTCTCTAAAAAT
Organism: Planctomycetaceae bacterium; assembly: GCA_018658605.1. The sequence goes on from JABHUV010000343.1 coordinate 1,919, forward strand.
TCGCGAGGTATGCCGGAGTCTAATATCAGCGTTGACCAGAAAGCTGCTCAGATTGTCGGCGCAGAGACACGCTTCCCTTCATTGCAACTGTCGAGTGGGCGCGACCCCAATAACCTGATCTCTTGGAGCGCTTCTGGTGTCTCACTTCCCCCCATTTACGACGTGGGAACGATATATAATTTATTATTTCAAAAAATTGACCCACGTTTACGTAACAGCACTCAGGGTAAATACGCCGCGCGGGCTAGCATATTGGATTTGGTCAAGACTGATGCTGACTACCTCCAAAGTCGAGTGGGAACACGGGATCGGCGAAAGTTGGATCATTATTTCCAGTCGGTTCGCTCCGTGGAGAAACGCTTAACGCAGGCAACTCAGTGGTTGGATATTCCGAAGCCGGCTGTCGATTATGGGTTGCCACCTGCGGCCAATCAGCTCAACTTCGCGGATCGCGTTCCGCTGTACTATGACCTTATGGCACTCGCCCTGCAAACAGATTCGACACGCGTCATCACCCTCGCTCTCGCTGATATTGGAGCCAATTACGGCGGATTCAACATTAGCCGCGGTTATCATCAACTCACACATCATGGCAAGGTGCCGGAGTATATCAAAGAATTATCGGTTATCGAACAGTTTCATACGCAGCAGCTTGCGAGATTCCTAAAGCAACTTCGATCGGTGCGCGAGCCTGATGGTCAGCCACTACTAGATAAGTGCATGGTGTTGTTTGGCTCCGGAATGGGCAACGCGAGTGCGCATTCAAACAAGAACCTTCCGTTGGTTCTCGCCGGAGGAGGTTTTCAACACGGAGAACATAAATCGTATTTTATGGGTGGAGTAAATTCAGAGGCAACGTTGGCTGGCAAGCTATTTGTTTCCATGCTCAATCGATTTGGCGTTGAGGTTGACCGTTTTGGCGCGGCTAGCGGAACGCTGACAGGATTGGAGGTGGAGGCTTGAACGAAACTCAAATGCTCGGAAAATGGCGCTTTGGCCGGCGGTCTAGGATTGAGTTCACGCTGGTAGCAGTGGTTCTCGGCATTTGTCTGACAGTAACGACTGTCGTTGCCACTGAGGACACGGTCCCACCAGCGTATGTGACGACATACTTTAGAGCGTATTGTTACCAATGTCACGGCGAAGCAACCCAGAAAGGTGACCGGCGGTTTGATGAAATTGCTGGGGCGCTGATGGTTAATGACGACGCGGTGGAGTTACTTAAAAATGCCGTGGATGCGATTAACCGCGGTGATATGCCGCCGGAGGGAAAAGATGTTGCCCAGGCTCCAGTCGAACAAACGCGGCGTGTGGTTCAATGGCTTACCGGTTTTCTTCAACAGCGTGTAGATTTAGGGAAACCGGTGACTACCACTCTACGGCGGCTTAATCGGTTTGAATATCTCAATACGCTTCGCGACCTACTCGGCCTGCATGTGGAGGCTGACGACCCCACCGGCGACTTTCCGGCCGACGCAATTGAACACGGGTTTGATAACAATGGGGAAGCACTTACCTTGTCGGATTATCAACTGCAACGGTACGTGGAAGTAGCTGAATCTGCCTTAGACAGAGCTGTGGTCTTTGGTGCCCAACGTCCGTCATCGCAGACTTGGACTTATAGCGGGGCGGAATTTAATGGTGTTCCCTCCTACGAACGTGCCCCAGTAACATGGAGGTTGATCGTCAACGATGAAGCTATGGAAATTGGACATGGGCAGCGTA